>CAMLCX010000065.1 GCA_946478635.1 uncultured Pseudomonadota bacterium | reverse complement strand
CCAAAAACCGGCAAGCCGTTGCTGCTCGTCTATGGCAATGACAAGGCGAAAGCCAAAGCGTTGCCTTGGGCCGGCGAGGTGCGCGCCTATACGGACGTGCCGTTTCCCGAGGAGATGATCGGCAGTTGTCTCAAGGAAATGGGCCTCGGGGAAGCTAAATTAGGATTTGAGCTCGGCGATGATCAGCGGCTCGGCTTTCCGGTTAACTATCTGACCCGCCTGACCGAAGCCTTGCCGAAAGCGCAGATCGAAGATGGCACGGCCGCGCTGACCGAAATGCGTCTTATCAAAAGCCCGCGGGAAATCGAATTTATGCGCAAAGCCTGCGACATCTCGGTCAGGGCCTACGACCGCTGCCTGCCGCAATTGAAACCCGGCATGACCCGGCGGGAAGTCGCCGACCGGCTTTATATCTCGATGATCGAGGAAGGCGCCCACCCGCGCCACCCCGGTTTTTTGATGCTCAACTCGTCGACGCGCTACGACGATCGCCGCTACAACAAAGGCGACCGCATGATCGCCGACTTCGGCGCATGCTACGAAGGCTACTACGGCGACGTCACGCGCATGACGATTTTCGGCGAACCGACCGCCGAACACAAAAAGGACCATGAGACCGCTTGCGACGTCATCGACCTCTGTTTCAAGTCGATGCAGCCCGGCACACCCATCGCGGAGGTGTCACGCGTGGCAAACCGTGAGTTGGTCAGACGCGGTTATCAAGCCGTCGACAGCCCGAAGCGCATCGGCCATGGCATCGGCATGTCGAGAGCCGAACCGCCGTCACTCAATGAAGTCGAAACCGAGCTCTATCGTCCGGGAATGGTCCTCGCTCTGGAACCCAAAGTGCGTTCGGAAAAAGGAGCGGTTCATCTCGAAGAAGATGTGCTGATCACTGAAAAGGGCCCCGAATTTTTGACCACGGGCTGCCGCGATTTGACCACGGTTCAATAGCCATGGACGCCAGAGGTATTCTCTATCTCTCCAATAATGACGTTAAAAAGGTCCTCGACCTCGGCCGCGCCATCGAAATCACCGAGCAGGCGCTGCGCGACCACAGTGAAGGGCGGGTCATCTGGTCGACGCCGGAAGATTTGGCGATCAAGCCGGAGCAAGGCTGGCAGTCCTGGGTTACCGGCTGCGCTCTCGGGACCGAGCCCGTCGCCGGTTTTCGCATTCGGTCAATCAAAGCCGCCGGCGGCAGCCGCGATGTCTCGCGCCCGCCGCGCGGCCCGCGAAGAATTTTAATTCTTAGCGACCGCGAAGGCGGCGAGATCCGCGCCATCATGGACGAGGACTGGTGCCATGCCGTGCGCACCGCCGCGGCGGCGACGGTCGCCATGCGCGTGCTTGCCCGGAAGGACTCGGCGACCATGGCCATGCTTGGCGCCGGCGACACCGCCCGGGCAGCGGTGCCGGTCATGGCCAAAGCGTTCGCCTTAAAGGAAATCCGGGTCACCTCGCGCACACCCGAGTCGCGGCGGAACTACGCCAAAGAAGTCGGCGAAGAATACGAACTTCCCATTCGGGCCGTCGCATCGACGGAGGAAGCTTTGCAAGGCGCCGATCTGGTCGTCTCGGCAACGACCACCTCGACGCCCTTCGTGAAAGACGCCTGGCTCGGCGCCGGAACCACGGTTTACTCGATCGGCAAACATCAGGAGATGGAAAATGAAGTCTACAAAAACGCCGATAAGTTTGTGGTCGACAGTTGGTTGCATTGCAAGAATAAATCCGACATGCAGCGCTTGTTGAAGGAAAATTTCTTGGGCGAAAAAGATCTTTACGCCGAACTACCCGAACTGCTATCCGGCAAAAAACCCGCGCGCCAATCCGAGCAAGAACGCATCTTCATTCGCGCCATCGGCCTGGTAAACCAAGATATCGCCCTGGCCAATGACATTTACCAGTCCGCGCAGGAACGAGGGGTAGGGACGCTGCTTCCTTTCTAATTCCAGAGCCTGGCGCTCCGCTCGGTCGCAGATTAGCTTACAAAGACCGGAGAATGGAGGGAAACCCGCGGGGGATAGCTAATTTTTACCACAAGCGTGTTCAGCGCGATTGAGCATTGGAATTACACAAGAATGAGGAGGCGGACATGGTTAGTTACAAAGTGATCGATGCCGACGGTCATGTGCGCGAGTCGATGGCCGGCATGCGCGAGTTTTTGGAGCCGCGCTGGCAACGGCGCAACTTGTTTCCGAACGATGCCTGGGACCGCGATCTGCGCGGCAAGCTTGGCGCCAAGCCAGAGGGGCCGGAAGATCAGCTCGCTGCCATGGCTAAAGACGGTATTGATGTGATGGTGCTCTATCCAACCGCGGGGTTGCATGTCAGCGACCTGCACGAGCGTGATTTCGCGACGGCAGTCACGGTGGCCTATAACGACTGGCTCTACCACTTCTGCAAGAACGATCCGGCGCGACTCAAATTCGTCGCGCTACTGGCGCCGCAGGATCCAAAGGCCGCAGCCGAGGAACTCACGCGGGCGGTGACCGACCGGGGTGCCTTGGCGGGAGTTCTGCCGACGTACGTGCCGCAAATGCCCGACTTCGGTGATACCCTCTATGATCCGATTTACGACGCCGCTGAGCGCCTCGGAGTCGGATTGGGCTTTCACACCGGCACCTCTGCCGATTCACTCGGAGGCCAGCGCTTTCGTAAATTTCTCTCGGCCCACACCATCGACCACCCGGCGGAGCAAATGATGGCGATGATTGCGACGATCGTCGGCGGCGTGTTCGAGCGTTTCCCGGGTCTGAGCATTGCCTATCTCGAATCCGGGATCGGTTGGGTCCCTTACATGATGGACCGCCTCGATGAGGAAGTAGAAAAGCGCGGTGCCGACGAAGCGCCTTATCTAACCAAGCTTCCCAGTGAATACGTCAGAAGCGGACGGATTTATTTCGGGATCGAATGCGGCGAAAAAACCATCCCCGATGCGGTTCGTTGGGGGCTTGACCACACGCTGCTCTATTCATCGGACTATCCCCATTGGGACGGCGACTGGCCGCACACCGTTGGCATTGCCCGTGAGCGCAAAGATCTCTCGGAACTCACCAAACAAAGGATGCTACACGACAACGCGGCGCGCTTTTACAAGCTGAGCGATGCCGGCTAGCGACACGGTCCCTATAACAAAAACAGACCAGGGGGCTGTGTTAAGATTTTTTCTTACAACGCGCGGAAAAGTGCCGCTGCGGCGACAGTGAACGGCATTACCTCGAAGTTGGTGGAATCAGAGGTCCCAGTGCGTGCGCATCCAGAAGCCGGCAAGAATCGCGGTTGCGCCGATCGCGCTAAGCATCCATTCAATCCCGTAGCTCGGCAGATAGTAGGCTTCCAGCAGGCCGATGCCATAGAGCGTGAGAATAATGAAGCCTCGTCTTAACCGTCTTCGCCACTGCATATTCCTACCAACGTGGCATAATCTGTACCAGCGCGGACAATGGTGGCTTTCGCGAAGCCGGTGCCGTTTTCATGACAGAAGATGACGGGACGCCATCCAAGATTGTACCACCTGTCTCGTTATTGTGACCCGGAGGTCGATAATGGTCCAATAACAGGCAAACCGCGATTCGCGATTACAAACAGCCTGCAAGAGTTAATCTTCCTTCTTCATAAATTTCGTGAAACCAAGTTTCGGGTCGTCGCCGTGGGCAAGCCCTTTGAGTACGCGCAGTCGCTAAGAACGTCGAGGATTGGTCTGCCAAAACCTTTTCAGAACGCTGGCAAGGTCTCTCGCTCGACGGAGAGAAGCTTTGTGAATCGTCTTTGATGAGCGATAGGAAAACTTGACTGAGTTCATCGGTATCGAGAAGAGCTGTCGCTTCATGGTGCAAGATATGCAATTTTCGCCGACGCCTGATATCGACTGTCAGTGGCGTGACCATCGAAAGTGTAGCGCTTGCCGTGCGGTCTCAAATTCCATAGCGGCGTGCTGCCGATGCAGGGAAAAAGAAATTGCGCGGTTATTGTGTCTTCAGGAGAGAATTAATCAGGAGAAGGATCAGAACCGATGATCCGTTTCGTTACTTACCCGTTGCGTTCAGCCAAGGCGACGAAAGCAGATGAGACGCGACTCATGTCGGATTATTACGAACCCTCGCGAATCGACTTTCGAGAGGAAGGTGACTTATGACTACATATTTTGACGCAATTGTGATCGGTACGGGTCAGGCCGGGCCACCCTTGGCAGCGCGCCTTGCCAAAGCGGGGATGAAAGTCGCGGTCATCGAGCGCAACCGCTTTGGTGGCACCTGTGTCAACACCGGCTGCATTCCGACGAAAACCTTGGTCGCGAGCGCCTATGCAGCGCATCTCGCGCGCCGT
The DNA here is from genome assembly GCA_946478635.1 of uncultured Pseudomonadota bacterium. The sequence goes on along the minus strand of CAMLCX010000065.1, from coordinate 10,342 downwards.
GGCGCGGAATACGGGGTGGCCAGCGGCGGGCAAATTCAGGTTGACATGAAGCGCGTCAAAGCGCGCAAAGATGAAATCGCCGGCCGCTCTATGAAATCAGTAGAAAATTGGTTGCGCGGGCTTGAAAATGTCAGAGTCTACCTCGGTCACGCCCGATTCGAGGATCCGCATCTTGTACGAGTCAACGATGAGCCACTGAAGGCCGATAAGATTTTTATCAATGTCGGGGGCCGGGCCCTGGTGCCGAAAATGCCCGGGATAGATCAGGTCCCTTATCTCACCAACGCGTCCATGATGGATGTCGACTACTTGCCCGAGCACCTGATCGTCATCGGCGGGAGTTATATCGGCTTGGAGTTTGGGCAAATGTATCGGCGCTTCGGCTCCAAAGTTACCATTGTCGAAATGGGTGAACGCCTGATTGCGCGCGAGGACCCGGACGTTTCCGCAGGTGTAAAACAGATACTTGAGAACGAAGGCATCGAGGTACGCGTGAGTGCGCAATGCATTTCGGTGCGCAAAGAAGCAAACCGTGTGGTCGTCGGACTGGACTGCTCGGACGAAAACCGCCGGGCGGAGGGTTCGCATTTATTGCTTGCGGTCGGACGGGTGCCAAATACGGATGATTTGGGGCTGGACAAGGCCGGCGTAGAAATCGACAAGTCCGGCTATATAAAAGTGGACGACGCGTTGCGCACCAATGTGCCCGGTATCTGGGCACTGGGCGACTGCAACGGCAAAGGTGCTTTTACTCATACCGCGTATAACGATTTTGAAATCGTCGCCGCCAATCTCCTCGACAACGATCCGCGCAAGGTATCGGACCGGATCGTGACCTACGCGCTTTTTATCGACCCGCCGCTCGGCCGCGCCGGCATGACCGCGGCTCAAGTCAAAGCGTCCGGCCGGAAAGCGCTCATCGGTATTCGACCTATGGAGCGCGTCAGTCGCGCCGTGGAAAAGGGCGAGACCCAGGGATTCATGAAAGTGATCGTCGACGCCGAAAGCAAAGAAGTTCTCGGCGCGGCGATTCTCGGCGTTACCGGCGACGAGGTGATTCATTCTTTGCTCGATGTCATGTACGCCAGGGCGCCATACACAACGATTAGCCGCGCGATGCATATTCATCCTACGGTGTCGGAGTTATTGCCAACCCTTTTGCAGGGCTTGCAACCACTGGAGTAAAAAAACCTACGCGAATGAAGCGCGCGATGTTCCCGACCAGTCGAAAGGCCTCGCGGGGTCGACTACAGACGGCTCACCATTTAAATTGACTCCAAACAAATAACGCTGATATGGGTCTCCGGTGTGGTGTCGTCAGCGGGCTTTGACAATCGACAAAGCACGGCGCGCAGCGCCTTTATGCAAGATGGAAAGACACCATCTTAAATAGGGCGGTCGTAGCCTCTCTCGAAGATCGGCCGGGGCGAATTGCCGAGGACATCCAATTTCAAGAGAATATTCTGATCTTCAACCTTCCGGGAGGTGATCATGGCCCGAGTTACGGGAAGCCATCTGATTTGTACCGCGCTTAAGCTCGAAGGCGTGAAAAATATTTTCGGCCTGGCCGGCGATCATATACTGCCGGTATTGGACGTCATGGCGGATCAGGATTTTCGCATTCTTGATACCCGTCATGAGCAAGCGGCCGTGCACATGGCGGATGCCTGGAGCCGGATTACCGAGCAGCCGGGTGTCTGTATGTACACTACGCCGGGTTTCGCCAATGCGATTCCTGGTCTGACGAATGCCATGCACACCGAGGGACCGGTCATTTCCATTGCCGGCTGCGCCGACACCCACGACTTGGGCCGCGGGGCGCAACAAGAAATCAATCAGGTCGGAATGGCCGAGCCCATGTGTAAAGGCTCGTTCATGGTCCATGACGTGCGACGCATTCCTGAATTTATCGCCCGCGCAATGCGACTTGCGTTCAGCGGACGCCGGGGGCCGGTTCATTTGACGATCCCCGTTGACGTTCAAGAGCAAAGCATCGAAGAAAGCGAAGTCACATTGATCAAGCCTGAAGCCTATCGCGCCAAAGAATCCACTTTGGCCGACCCGGAACTTATTCGTCGCGCAGTTTCGATCCTGCGCGATTCTCGCAAACCATTGGTGATCGCGGGCAGCGCTGCCGGTTACACCCTTTCGGGTGATGCCTTGCGCTGCTTTGTGGAAACGACGCGCTTGCCGGTTGTAACCGAAGAACAGTCGCGCGGCCTGATTTCAGATGACCACCCATACGCCTTTGGTTATTTTGAGCGCGGCTTGAATCGAGCGGCAGGGAAACTTCGCGAAACCGACGCCGTCGTACTGCTTGGCCGGAAGCAAGATTTCGTCATCGGTTTTTGCCGTCCGCCTCACATCGCCGTTGACGCTAAGATCATTCAGATCGATCCCTCGCCATTGGAGATCGGCCGCAGTCGCGGCGTTGACGTGGGTATCGTTGGCGATGTTACGAGTGTTTTGGACCAGTTGACGAAAGAAGCGTCGAACCATCAGTGGAAAGAACTGCCGTGGTTGGACGAACTGCGCGCCACCCGGGCGGCTCAGGCGGACTGGGCAGAAAAATTGGCTCGGCCCGCGACGCCGATGCATGCTCTTTCCGTCCATAAGACACTCAAAACCATTCTTCGCCCCGACGACTGTCTGGTCTTCGACGGCGGCGACTTCTGCCACTTCGGCCGCTCATTTTTGCCGGCGCTAAAACCGAAGCGCTGGTTCAACGTTTCCAGCCTGGGGATGTTGGGTTCGTCATTGCCCACAGCGCTGGCGGCGAAGGTGGCCTATCCCAGTTCGCGCGTGTTCATGCTTACGGGGGATGGCGCTTTCGGCTTCAATGGCATGGAATTCGACACGGCGGTGCGCCACAAGCTCAATATCGTGGCTTTGCTCGGCAACGATTCCGCCTGGGGCATCGATCGGCAAATTCAGCTGGGTCTTTACGGCCGTGCGGTCGCTACTGACTTGTTGCAAACTCGTTACGATCAGATGGTTCAGGGTTTGGGCGGTCACGGTGAGTTTGTCGAACGCCCCGAGGACCTCACGCCCGCGCTCGAGCGAGCCCTGGCTTCCGGCAAACCGGCGCTGCTCAACATCGCTGTCGCCCGCGCCATCAGCCCGCGCGCCGAGGCCGCGATTGGTAGGCGCAAAACAGCGGCGCAGAAGTAGTTGGGCTTCTCTTCATAGTTGGGTTTCGATGGCAGATGGAATTAGTGCGCGGACAAAACCGCAAAGGGCGCGCCAAGTGAAGCATTCCGAAACATGATTTCCCTTTGGCAGTCAATCAGGATCGTTCTAAAACATCACATCTTGATCCAACACCTTGGTGATACGTCTCCATTGAGGAGGTTTTTAGAACGAGGAGGTTCTATGGACAATGATCAGACACGTCGAAGAAACCGTTGCCCAATGGTCTTTGGGGCGATGCTGATCTTGCTGGCGGTGAACCTCCAAGCTGCGGAACGCATCCACTCAGCGTACTTTTCTCCCGCTCCCGGAGCATCGGCAATAATCTGGGTCGCCAAGGAGGCTCGGCTATTCGAGAAACACGGCCTCGACGTCGCGCCTGTGCTCATTCCGAGCAGCGTTCGCACGCTGCAAGCGATCCTGGCGGGGGAAAGCCCGATTGCCGAGAGCGCTGGACCGGCTGCCGCCAGCGCGCGGCTTGCCGGCGGCGACATTGTCGCTTTGGCCGGCAGTGTGAATATATTGACCTACTATTTTGTTACCCTGCCAATGATTAAGCGGGCCGAAGATTTGAAAGGCAAAATAGGCGCAAATCAGAGTCCTGGCACGATTGCGGATTTCGCATTGCGCGTTAGCCTTCGAAAGCTCGGCTTGGATCCGGCCAAGGATGTGAGTTTGCGCTCCATCGGTGTGCTGTACGACCGCATCGCCGCGATGCAAAAGGGCATCGTGCAATTTACCGTCCTCACCGAGGCCGAGAAGCCGATCATCGATAAACTCGGATATCCCGTTTTGCTCGATTTGATTTCCCTCAAAATTCCTTTTCCCCAGCGCGGCATTTACACCACCGGAAAGTACAGCAAAGAACAGCCCGACACCGTGCGGCGTTACGTGCGGGCGTATGTCGAGGCGATTCATTATTTCAAGACGCGCAAGGAAGAAACCATCCAGATTCTGCGCAAATACTCGCGCGTGGAGGACCGTGGTGTGCTGGAACACACGCAGAATTGGTTTACGCAGAACATGCCGGAGTATCCCTACCCGCCGCTCGACGGTTATCAGGTTGTTTTACAGGAAATGGTTGCGAGCAATCCGAAGGCATCAACGTTGAATGCCAAGGACCTTGTCGACGCCCGGTTTGTCAAGGAACTGGAAGACGGTGGTTTTGTTTCCAGTCTCGGCAAAAAATGATGAGAAGGCGGGAGTTGGGGTATGCAGTGCTGGACATGCCGAAGGGGCATGGATGTCACCGGCTAGACCGTCTGGAGTCTTTTTGTCGCCAGTGACTTCGCGGATGCTGGCCGTGTCGCCATTGGAGGCTTAAATGAAGTCCGCTGTTTGGCCGGGTTGGCTGGCAGTCTTTTTAGCTCTGGGACTCACCGCGCGCTGGGCTACGGCTCAGGAAAGAATGCGCGTGGCCATCCCGTTGTTTCCGACCGCCGCGTTTCCGGTGCTCGTCGCCAACGACAGAGGACTGTTTCAGAAAGAGGGTCTCATTGTTGAGCCGATCAGAATCAATAGCGCGCCGACGACCTATCAGGCGCTCATCTCTGGCGATGTGCATGCTGCCGCAGGCGCGCCAACTGGCTTGCTGCCAAGCCATGCGCAAGGTGCGGACGTTGTCGCACTTGGCAGCTGGGACAACCTCGTGCCTTACGTATGGGTGACGCGGGAAAAGATTAACGACATCCGCGACCTTCGCGGCAAGAAAGTGGGCGTCAATCGCGCCGGCAGCAAGCCTTGGCTGATTATCCAGGTTTTGCTGCAGGACGCCGGCATCGACCCGGTCAGAGACCTTACTTTGTTGCAGATGGGCGGCGGCTCGCAGGAGCGGGTCGCTGCTTTAACGAGAGGCGGGATCGATGCTACTTTAGCCGATGCTCTCCTCGAACCGATCATGAAGAAGCGCGGTTTTTTTATTTTGCGAGGGAGATCGACCCCGTTTATGAATGCGCCGATCGCCGTTAAGAGATCCTATCTCTCGAGTCAGCGATCAGCCGTTAAGAAGTTCGTCAAAGCTTTTGCCGACGCGACGCGCTTTATCGTCGACAACAAGGAGGGCACGATGCGCCCGCTGATTCAGTTGCTAAACAGCAACGAGCCGGAGGTCGTGGACTTTGCCTACCAGTATTTGCACGCCAACTCGGAAACCACGCTTTACCCGCCGGACGAGGCTGTGAAAAATCTCATCCGCATGTCCGCTTACATGGACAAAAAGCTTGGCGCGATCAGCGCGAATAGGGTAGTCGACTTGTCGATTCTCGATGAGCTCGGTACCAAGCGCAACCAGCGTCCCCAGAAATAACACGTGTTCCGGGAAGTATGAGTATGCGCAAGAACCGGACTTTGGGGCGGTTGGGGAGGTCACTGCCAGCTTGCAGCATCATTGTTCGGCCCCATGGCGAAGCCTGGGATTTCGATCTTCCAGGAAGCGTGAAACTTTTCGGGTTGGGTTTGCTCAGCGCGTGCCAAAATGCCAACTTTTGCGGCCAGCCATGCAATCGCGGGGGTTTTTATTTCACTAACAGACAGTTCCAACGGAGGTGCTGAAGTATGATCCGCTTTCAGATTTTCGAACGTACCGGAGCCAATCTTCACAAGATCCTCGTTGACGCCATGCGGTCGGGGGAGCTACGAACCTTCGAAGCAACGAGGCGGGGCCGGCGCATCCAGCATAAAAATTTATCTTACCCGGGTTGGATGAACTGGTCCGTGCATGACGGCATGATCAGTTGCGAAGTGATCAGCCCGCGCAAGCCCGGCCGGGAGTGGCAATTCTTCAGCGCCTTTCTCGGGCGCCTGGCGGACCGCTATCCCCATCACATCTTGGCGATCAATATTCAATTTCCCGGCTCAGAGGCAGAATCCCCGGGCATAAAGAAGCGGCGGCGCACACGCAAGCGCAACTAACACTTCGCGTCTCTGTCTTAAAAATGGCAATGTTGCGCTAAGAGCGTCGCGCGTTCAGAATACCCCGCGCTTGGTTGCAACAACCTGATTGGGTGAAGTAGGTGAGGCTCATGACTAATGACTCCGGAGTTTTAACACTAAGAACACTATTGGGTGATTACCCCAACACCTTGGCATTGAAGACGGGCGAAGTGCGTTCGCCCAATCTTGTTTTCGACTTTGCCGACGTGAAAGTGCCGAACACGGCTTTCAAAGATGTCGTGCGCCATCTGAAGTACGATGTCGCCGAGCTGGCGATCGTTACTTACCTGCAGGCGAAGACCCATGGCAAACCGCTCGTGCTGCTGCCCGCGGTGATAGTCGGCACCCTGCCGCACCCTTTTCTCGTTTACAACGCCGAACGCGGCAGAATCACGCCGGCCGATCTCACAGGCCGCCGGGTGGGCATACGCGCATACTCAGTGACAACAGCAGCCTGGCTTCGCGGCATCCTGCAAAACGATTACGGTATCGACCCCGACAGTATTAGATGGGTGACGTTCGAAGATCCCCACGTTGCTGAATATCATGATCCCGCCACGGCAGAACGCGCACCGGATGGCAAACAGCTGGTGAAGATGCTCCTCGACGGAGAGATCGATGCAGGTGTTGTCGGCGGTCCGGACCTGAAAGATTCAAGATTGCAACCCGTTATTCCTAATCCGAGCGACGCAGCGCAAGCCTGGTACAAAGATCACGGCGCGCTGCCGATCAATCACATGCTCGTGGTCAAGGAGTCGTTGAGGCAGTCGAACCCTATGGCGGTAAAAGAAATTCACCGTCTGCTGCGTGAAAGCAAACAAGCCGCGCCGCCGCCGATGGGCCTCGATCCGCTTCAGTTCGGCGTGGACAACATTCGTCGTAGCCTGGAGCTGATCATCGAATACTCCGCGCAGCAAAAACTTATTCCGCGACAATACGCGGTCAATGAACTGTTCGATGAGCTGACGCGCGGATTGAAATGAGCAACTGGATCCACGGAGGCTGTTTATGGCGAAATTGGTAGACCCTTGGGATCACCACGACTGGAGCTCTGAAAAATACGTTTCGGAGTGGGCCGAACGTCAAGACAAAAAGGAAGCCGAACGCGAGACGATATTTCGTTCGATGGCGGCAATTATTTCTAAAGATCGGCATGCTCCCATCAACTTCTTGGACCTCGGGGCGGGCTACGGCGCACTCGCTCAGTTCTTGCTCACCTATTTTCCCAACGCCAATGCCGTGTGCCAGGATGGATCGAATGAGATGGCCGAGCTCGGCCGCAAACGCATGGAACCTTTCAAAGGACGTTTCAAATATGTCATTTGCGACTTCAGCAAACCAGGTTGGAGCCGAAAGATTAAAGGGGCTTTCGACGCGGTGGTATCGTCGATAGCGATTCACAACGTTCGCTCACAGAACATTATTCGGTCGATCTACCAGGAAACTTTTTCACTGGTAAAAACCGGCGGCTGTTTCCTCAATTTCGACCGTATGACTCCGTCCCAGAAAGAGCAACTCAAATGGTTGAAAGACGGTGGCTTTGCCGATGTAAAATGTTTTTGGGACGGTGGCAGACGAGCCGTTGTCGGCGGCTACAGAAAAGAAATTTAGCCGGGGGACCACGGAGCGAGCCAATGGCGAGTTCTCGAGACACAGGGATGGTCAACCGGCTCGATGATTTCGAACTCTTGCAATAACGCGAGTGTTGGTTATTGCAGGCCCCAATTACGATCTTGACGCTTCGTTCGACTCTTCGCTATTGATCACGTCGATCATTTGCCGCAGCCGAGCGTGATCTTCGCGGTTGAAGCGCATGACGAGCCGATGCAGGTGAAGGGTGTTGGCGTCATTGGCCTCTTCCGGCAGCGCCTCGCTCGGTTTGACCTCACCGATAATGATATCCGCGAACTCGTGATTAAGCCGCTCGATCAGAGCTAGCGAGGGCGGGTTATTGACACGAATCACTAAGTCGTGCCTCACGAAACGGGAGGAGTGAAAATTGCGGTAAAACTTCGTGATCTCCTCGACCGCCGCTTTCGCGCTGGCATGGATTTTAAAAAAAGTCATTTCGCGCTCAGTGATATAGCCGCGGCTCATCACGTTATCGCGAAGAAACTGCGTCCAACGGGACCAGTAAGCGCCGCCGGGCACGTCCATCAGGATAATCGGGACGAGTTGGGTTTTTCCGGTCTGCGCCAGTGTGATCGACTCCAAGAGCTCATCGTGCGTGCCGAAGCCGCCGGGAAAAATGATAACGGCGTCCGCTTCCTTGACGAACATGAGCTTGCGTGTGAAGAAAAAGTGAAAGTTCATCAGCTTTGGATCGTTGCGGATAAACGGATTCGCGTTCTGCACGGACGGTAGGCGGATGTTGACGCCGAAGCTATGCTCCCGTCCCGCGCCTTCGTGGCCCGCCTGCATGATGCCGGGGCCGGCCCCGGTAATTACCATAAATCCGGCCTGCGCCAATTCACGCCCGACGCTGCGCGCGAGGTCGTAATGCGGATCGCTTTCCGACACTCGGGTCGAACCGAAAATGCTGACTTTTCGGATATGGCGGTACGGCGCGAAGATTCGAAAAGCGTGGCGCAGTTCCTGCAGCGTGCGGTTTAAAATTTTCAGATCGCCGCGTTCCGCGTTGTCCTTAGCAAGATTAAGCAAGGTCCGCAGTATGCCGGCGAACTGATCGGCGTTGACGAAGTCGTTCTGGGCTGTTAGCCAATCGTCAATCTGTGATCCGAGATCGGCCAGAGATTTGTTTTGCTGTTCCACTTGTCCTATCCTCGCCGGCGAGCGATTTCATTGGGTCCTCACCGGATTCTTCCAGCGGGTGCGCATGGGAATCGAATATCGCTGGAGAGATTCAATTATAGACCATGCAGCCCCTACGGAATAGCCGGTCTTTTTATTGTCGCTTTTGGTCGTTTAAACTAGCGGCGGGAATCAAATGCGAAAAAGGAATTATGTTATCGGCAGTTGGGAATGCGGCTTTCTGTAAGTATCGGTTAAGCCGGAAGGTCAGCGACGCTGACGCCTTTGTCAATTGCTTTACATTTGGCTTCCTCGGCAGAGGATTTTTGCTTGGCTAGCACTAACACCTCTTCGGCTCGAGCTCTTGGAATGAAACACACACCGGTGTCGTCCGCGAAAACAATATCTCCCGGCGAGACCCGAATACCTGCAACCACGATCTCGCCATTGATCTCCACGGTTTCGATGCGCCATTTGCCGGTGACGGGGGTGACTTCTGTGGACCAAACCGGGTATCCGACCCGCCGAGAATGGGCGACATCGCGCACGCCGCCGAACACAACCGCGCCCGATTCGCCCTGGCGCTTGCCGGTTTGCGCGGAAATACCGCCCATGTTCGAAATACCCGCCACGCCATCGATCACAACCACATCACCCGGAAGAGCCAAATTGTGGGCTTCGAACTCTGCCATTTTGTTCACATGCCGGCGCGCGGCTTCATAAACATGCTCGCACTGCACGATGTTACGCACGGTGAGTGCGGGGCCGACGATGCGCGACCCGGAGATCGTCGGCTTGAGCACGGATGCACCGACAACACCGACAATGCCGAGTTCGTCCATCACGTCTGAAATGATGCCGCTGGCGTCGTCAAGGGCGCGATAGCCTTCGATGATCCCTTCCGGCGGCCGCGGTGACTCCATTAAACGAATCCGTTCGCGAGTAATTTTACCAGTCAGTTTTTTGTCAGGCATCGCTTACCTCCGAACGATAATCTTCCGAGCCGTTGCAACGCGCACAGCTTTCGCTGATTGACGGTCCTTTTTGAAATAAAATACAGCCGTAGAGCGGTCAAGCGATAAAAATGAAAAGAGCCCCAACCTCTTTTGAAAGTTGGGGCTCTTAAATTCAAATCCGGCAGCGTCCTACTCTTCCATACGGCGACCGCATAGTACCATCGGCGCTGGAGGGCTTAACGGCCGAGTTCGGGATGGGATCGGGTGTGACACCTCCGCTATCGCCACCGGAAATTTTTGATAACGACGAATTTTGAAAACTGAATTCAAAATCCAATCGATTCTCTCACAACTGAATACGGGCACAACGAATTAACGCGGAGTCGCATTAGTAAATATGGTCAAGCCGCACGACCAATTAGTACCGGTTAGCTTCAATCATTACTGATCTTCCACATCCGGCCTATCAACCTCGTAGTCTACGAGGGGTCTTTAGAGGTCTTACGACCTGGGAT
>CAMLCX010000064.1 GCA_946478635.1 uncultured Pseudomonadota bacterium | reverse complement strand
GAACAAAAAGGGCCGTGGAGTTATTCCACGGCCCTCTGTAGAAACACTCCGAAAATTTCGCGGTTGCTTAGTTTTTTCCTCCAGCGTCTCGAATCGCTTGCCAAAGTTTCGGCGCTGTATACGGCATATCGATGTGATCGATGCCGAGCGGCGAAAGCGCGTCCACGAGGGCATTGGCGACCGCCGGCGGCGCGCCGTTAGTGCCGCACTCGCCGACGCCTTTGACGCCGAGCGGATTGAACGGATTGGCAGTAATCGTCTCGCCCAGGATCATCGGCGGCATATCGCCAGCGCGCATGATCGCGTAGTTCATGAACGTGCCGGTTTGCACCTGCCCGTCGTCGCCATAAAGCATCTGTTCGCGTTGCGCTTCGCCGAGGCCCTGAGCCACGCCGCCGTGAATCTGCCCTTCGACGATCATCGGATTGATAACCACCCCGCAATCGTCGACGAGCACTAATTTCTCTATAGTGAGCTTGCCGGTATCGCGGTCGATGCTCACCAACGCGACGTGAGTGCCGAAACCCCAGGCCTCACGCTTGGGATCGAAAAACGCGGTCTCTTGAAGTCCGATCTCCATCCCCTTTGGCACTCTGCCGCTGTAAGCCGCGGCTGCGATCTGGCGCCAGCTGATTTTCTTGTCGGGCACGCCTTTGACCGCAAAACCGTTGTCGGTCTGTACCATATCTTCCGGCGCAGCTTCGACGAGATGGGCGGCAATGCGCTTAGCCTTTTCGATCACGCGCTCGGCAGCGATGGCCAAAGCGCCGCCGCCCACCACCGCGCTGCGGCTGCCGAAAGTGCCGGTACCCTGCTGGCTGACATGGGTGTCGCCGTGGAGAACCGTGACATGATCCATCGAAGTCTTCATCAGCTCGGCCGCGATCTGCGCCCACGATGTCTCGTGACCCTGTCCGTGCGAGCTCGAACCCGTCAGCACAGTGACCTCGCCGGTGCGTTCCACGCGCACCGTGCCGCTTTCGAACCCCGCGCCGCCGCTGGGCTCGACGAACGTCGAAAAGCCGACGCCGACGAGCTCGCCGCGTTTGCGCCGTTCGTCGCGCTGGCGCAAGAGGTCTTCATAGTTGGAAATCTTGAGCGCTTCGCGGAGCGGTTTTTCGTAATCGCCTGAATCATACTCGACGCCTGTGCCCGTTGTGTATGGGAACTGCTCCGGTTGGATGAAATTCTTCCGGCGAATCTCCAATCGATCCATGCCCAAAACCGCGGCCGCTTTATCGAGCAACCGTTCGATGTTCAACACCGACTCCGGACGACCGGCGCCCCGGTAAGGACCCGTGGGACAGGTGTTGGTGAAAACAGAGACGATCTCGACGCGGCAGTCTTGAATCTGATAGCTGCCGCAGGCCATGCCGAGCATGCGCTGCGGCGGTCCGGCCGTGCTCGAATGAAGATAGGCGCCCAGGTTGGCAACGACTTTGACTTTCAAGCCGAGAATTTTGCCGTCTTTTCTAAGCGCCAATTCTGAAGTCATGGCCTGGTCGCGGCCTTGAATCGTTGTGATGAAATCTTCGCTCCGCGTCGCGACCCACTTGATCGGCTTGCGCAGCTTGAGCGCGAGGTGGCAGGCAAGAACGTCTTCGCGGTAAACCGGCCCTTTGCTGCCGAAACCGCCGCCGACATCCGGCGCGATCAGATGGATTCGATTCTCGGGAAATCCCAAAACATTGGCAATCTCCGCCCTTGCGCGATGGGGTCCCTGCGTCGAAAGCCAGACGGTCAAACCCTTGCCGAAGGGATCGGAATTGACCGCGATGCCGCGCGGCTCCATGGCCAGCGCCACTTGGCGCGGGCTCGCGATATGCATGGTGAAAACATGATCCGCTTCGGCGAACGCTTTATCCACGTTGCCGCCGTTCTTCGTCATCGTGTAACAGATGTTGCTATCGAGCTCTTCGCGCGCGAGCGGCGCGCCCGATTTGAGCGCGTCTTCAGCATTCGAAATTCCCGGCAGCGCCGCGTATTCGACTTCGATGGCGTTCGCCGCATCCTGCGCTTGCGCCCGGGTCCGCGCGACCACCGCGGCAACCGGAACGCCGGCGCAGTGGACCGCGCCGCGCGCGAGCACCGGATGCGGCGGAATTTTCATATTCGGCAAAACCTGCGACGGCGCGAGATTGAGCTTATCGCTGAGGTCGTTGCCGGTCACCACCATCTCGACGCCGGGCATCGTTTTCGCTTTGCTGGTGTCGATGGAGATAATTTTCGCGTGCGGATAGGGGCTGCGCTGGAACGCCAAATAGAGCATGCCCGGAAGATGAATGTCATCGACGTAGCAGCCCCGGCCGGTGATCAGCGGCGGATCTTCCACTCGCTTGGGTGAAGCGCCAATGAGCCCGTTCGCCGTGTGTTCGGTGGTCATATTTGCCTCGTAACGAATTCTCGTCTAGCGTTTGGCGTCTCAGGTCTGGCGTTCCTCGGAAACTCAAAACTCCAGACGCTAGACCCTAGACGCGCGCTCTACCGCTGTCTCGATCGCCTTGCGCGCGTAGACCGACGCGACGTGTCTTTTGTACTCCGCGCTCGCGTAGGTATCGCCGTCGGGATCGGTTTCCTCGGCCGCCTTGGCTGCCGCAGCGGCGATCACCTGCGAGGTCAGCGGCTTTCCTTGCAGCTCCATCTCCGTTGCGATGGCGCGGACCGGACCGCTGCCCAGACCCCCGATGGCCAGGCGCGCCGACGCGCAGCTGCCCGATGCTTGTCGCGTAATCAATGCGCCGGCGCTCACGACCACGTAGCCCGACGCCGGATGCGGTAATTTTGCGTAAGCGCTGCCGCCGCCAGCGGGTGGAATCGGCACGCGGATCTCGGTCAGGATTTCATTCGGACTCATTGCCGTGGTGAAGAAATCGGTGAAGAACTCATCGACGGCAATGACACGATTACCGGCCGGCGACTGAACCACGAATGAGACGTTGAGCGCGGTCAAAATGACCGGCAAGTCGGCGGCCGGATCGGCATGGGCCACGCTGCCGCCGATGGTGCCGCGATTGCGTACCTGGACGTCGCCGATGACCGATGCGGCGTCGGCAAGACCCGGCACATGCTTGCGCACGAGGTCGGATAATGCCACGTCGGCATGGACGGTGAGCGCGCCGATCACCAAATTGTTGCCGTCGATTCGCACGCCACGCAGACCCGGCACCGTGCCGAGATCGATCAAGATGCCCGGCGATGTGAGCCTGAGTTTCATCGCTGGAATCAAACTATGGCCGCCGGCGAGGAGCTTGCCGTCCTCACCGTGTGTCGCCATAAGCTCTAGCGCTTCTTCCACGGAACGGGCCGCGACATATCCGAAGCTAGCGGGAAACATCTTGGCCTCCTTTCCCGAGGCGTGAGGCTTGAGGCATGAGGCGTGAGTCCGAGGACTCGGTTAGCGCTGTCATTGTTTTCTTGCCTCCTGCATTTTGGTGGCAGCCCATTTGATCGATTCGACGATGTTGACATAACCCGTGCAGCGGCAAAGGTTTCCTTCGAGCGCATGCTTGATCTCGTCGTCGCTCGGATTGGGTTGAGTCTCGAGCAGATGCACGGCGGTCATGATCATCCCGGGCGTGCAATAACCGCACTGAAGCCCGTGCTTTTCGCGGAAGCCTTCCTGCACCGGATGAAACGTGTCGCCGTCCGCCAACCCCTCGATCGTCTTGACTTCCGCGCCGTTGGCTTGCACGGCAAGAACCGTGCAGGATTTTACCGCGCGTCCGTTCAAGTGCACCGTGCACGCGCCGCACTGGCTGGTGTCGCAACCGACGTGGGTCCCGGTCAGCGCCAACTGCTCGCGCAGAAAATAAACCAGGAGTGTGCGCGGTTCGACGGCGGCGTCATGTTTCACGCCGTTGACCGTCACGCTGATCGGCACCGCCGCGTATTCTGCCTCGGCAGTCATACTTCTATCCTCCGTTCGTGGTTTCGTGAATTGATCTCTGGCGAGAATATCGCGAGATCGTCGCTCCCGAACTTGATCCGGTCGAAAGAGCTTGACTGGTGTCTTACACCTGATCGGAGCCGGTCTCAAGACTTTGGATTCAGGTCCGCCTGGGCTACACTACGCCTTGACAGTTCAGGCCGCTGTCGATAAGCAGCACACAGCATTGCGGCAGGAGACTCGAGCGTGGATATCAAATCTCTCATCGATCCCGAAGGCGGTCTTATCGACCGGCGGATTTTTGCCGACCCCGAGGTCCACGAGCTCGAGCGCGAGCGGATCTTCGCGCGCTGCTGGCTTTATCTCGGCCATGAGTGCGAGATCCCCAATCCCGGCGATTTTGTTACGCGCTACATGGGCGAGGAGCCGGTGATTTTATGCCGCGACTTGAACGGCCGGCTGCGCGCCCTGCTCAACATGTGCCGCCATCGCGGTAACCGCGTCTGTCGCGCCGATCGCGGCAATACGAAACTTTTTACCTGCTCTTATCACGGTTGGTCGTATACGACTGACGGCATGCTCGCGATCGTGCCGATGGTCGAGGCTTTCACGGGGCTGGAGCGCGAAAAATGGGGGCTGGTCCCGGCGGCGCAGATCGACAGTTATAAGGGATTGATCTTTGCGACCTTCGACCCCGATGCTCCGACGCTTCGCGAATATCTCGGCGACATGGCCTGGTATCTCGATATTCTCTTCGACCGGCGCGAAGGGGGAACCGAAGTGAGCGGTCCGCACCGCTGGCTGCTCAACGCCAACTGGAAAACCGCCGCGGAAAATTTCGGCGGCGACGGCTATCATATCGCCTCGACGCACGGCTCGGCGCGTGAGCTCGGCGTCGACACCACGACGAGTTCGACGCGGCAATGGAACAAAGGCTGCCAGATCGCGTGCGCTAATGGCCACATCCTCGTCTCATGGTTGACTCCGCCCGACAGCGGACCGTGGTTTGCCCAACCCGATGACGCACTCGTCGATTATATGAAGGAGCATACCGAAGAGATCGAACGCCGGCTCGGCGCCGTGCGCGCGCGGCAGATTGCGCCCTCCGCCGGCACGGTCTTTCCCAATCTTTCCGTCCATTGGCTCACACGCACGATTCGCGTCTGGCAACCGCGCGGGCCGGACAAGATGGAGGTCTGGAGCTGGGCCGTCGTTGACAAGGCCGCCTCGCCGGAGATCAAAGACCGGATGCGCTTCGTATCGCAGTATCGTTTCAGTCCCAGCGGCGTGTTCGAGCAGGACGACATGGACAATTGGATTCAAGTGACCGGCGCGGCGAAAAGCCTGATCGGCGGGCGCCATCCGGCGAATTATCAAATGCGCGGCAACGAGTCGCCGGTCGAGATCGATTTACCCGGCAAGATCAGAAGCCGCTTTAGCGATAACAATCAATTGAGCCTTTACATGCATTGGGCGAAAATGCTTCAGGCAAACGACTGGAGCGAAATCATGAGCGCACAAAATGGCTAGCGAGCTGCGCCATCAGGTCGAGGACTTCTTGTATTTCGAGGCCGAGCTGCTCGACGACCGCAAGCTGCGCGAATGGCTCGACCTGCTCGCCGACGACATCCGTTATTGGATGCCGATTCGGGATAATCCCTTGGACCGCCCTGAAAATATAACAGACGAGCTCGCCAAGCCCGGCGAAAGCTATTACTTCGATGACGACATCAAGAGTCTGCGCATCAGAGTCGAGCGCGTCTATGCAAAAAATGCTTGGGCCGAGATGCCCCCGTCACGCACGCGTCATTTGATTTCCAACATCAGGATCAAAAAAGACGCTGGCGCGGAAATCGAAGTTCATTCCAATTTTCTGGTCTACCGCACGCGCATGGAAACGGACCAGGATTTGTTCGTCGGCACGAGGCAAGACCGGCTCCGCCGCGTAGGCGGCGCTTTCAAGATCGCCCGGCGGACGATCATTCTCGACCAAGCCGTGTTAAGCGCCAAGAACATCAGCGTCTTTCTATAGATGCTGTCGGTGCCACTTCGCCGATCTTTCAGCGAGCCGCGCCGCCAGCGCTCGCGACGCGCGGCGGATTCGTTCGCCGAGGGAGATAGGTCTTACGCGCGCGCCGGCCGCCACATGTACCAGGTAGGAGTACCGATCACTTCTTCACGGCGCTGAACCCCAAATCCGAATTTCCCGTAGAACTCGACATTCTCGGCGCGATCCGTTTCAAGATAACCTGCGATGCCTTCTTGCTCGAGATGATCAACATAGCGCCGCATCAAAGCGGTACCGACTCCCCTTCCCTGCATCGCCGGGACGACACCGATGGGCCCCAGATGCACATGCGGTTCGGCGGGATCGAAATGAGACCAACGCGTGAACCAGCGGATCAGCTGCGGGACCGCTTCGCCTAACGGCGTCAGCAGCGTGGCTATGGCGGCGGGAATTTCCTCCGGCGCCGGAAGACAATTCGGCCATGCATTAAAATGCACGTAGCCGCCAAGCTCGCCGTCCATCAGCGCAACAAAGCTTTGTCCGGTGAACATGTGCCTGAGGCCGATGCGGAAAAACAAACGGTTCTGATCCATGCGTCCGGGACCGAAGGCGCGCTGATGAAGCGGATTCGTGACGAATGCGTTGGCGAGCGTGGTCACGCAGTCATCCACCCAGTCCGCGGAATATTTTTTGATCGCCAACTGCGCCATAGGATTATCTACGGTCGCCGATCGTCGATTTGATAAATCGCGCCAAACGCTCGATGGCCGCGGCGCCGTCGCCCTGAAAACTGGAACCGTGCATCACCGCCAGGGTGCGCGGTCTCAATGCGGCGATCCGGCGCAAGGTATCATCCGTGTACGGCGTATAAGGCATATCCTTGGCAAGGGGACCGTCGAGGTTCTGGATGATCGCGTCCTGCGCGCGTGCCAAAACCTCATCGCCAGCCAGGGGCTCGGGATTGCCGGGGTGAAAAAATAGATCGGAACAAAGCAGCAAAGCGTCGACCTCTTCGAAGAACAAACCGGCATCCCAGCCATGCGGCACATGGGGCGTGAACAGGAACCGTAACCTGCGCGCACCGATGCTCAACACCTCGCCGTCGGCAAGGGGGCGCGGCGGCCGATCCGCGAAATCATTCACCATCACGATCGCGCCGACGGTGCTGCACAGAGCCTGGGCCTGGGGCGCGACCTTGAGCCACTCGTTCAAAGCGCCGCACTCGTCCGATTCGAAGTGGCTGAAACCGATCCAGCGAAGCTTGGCCGGCTCAATGACCGACGCCACCGCGGCGAGAGTCGCGGGAAACATCTTTTTTAAGCCCGTGTGCATCAGAAACGATTCATCGTCTTTAATGATGAACTGATTGAACTGAATGCCGAAGTCCGGGTTAAACGTCGAGATGCGATAAACATCCGGCGCGATTTCGGAGACAGTGCTGTCCATGAAAGTCACTCCTTTTTTTTATTTGCCTAGCCCTACCGCTGGTTTTGCTTGGTTGTCAATCCATTTGCACCCCTGGCTTTGGCGCCCCGGCGCCGTCCGGCGCGCCTCCCCTGAGGCTTCTTTGGAACCGGCCCAATTGCGCTGTTGACGCCGGTGCTTCTCTGCGAGTATGCTCAAAACAAAATCAGCGGCGATGCAGCTCAAAGTAAGGGAGGAACAAACGTGAATTTTACGCTCGACACTTTCGCATCGGAAGTGCAAACACTTCTCCGGCAAGATGCCAGCCCCGCGGGCCGGCAAAGAGTGCGCGACCTGGTCCAAGAGGCGCTTAAGGATCAAAAATTTATCTCCACTTACATCAATGACAATACACCCGATCGCCAGGTCATTTATGAAGATCCGGAGTTGGGTTTTTGCATCTGCGCCCACGTCAATCGTGACGCCCGAGAGGCCAACCCGCACGACCACGGCGCGTCCTGGGCGATCTACGGTCAGGCGTTCGGCGAGACCGAGATGAGCGATTGGGAAATCATCGAGCCGGCGGCCGAAGGCAAACCGGGAAAGGTCCGGCGCGCCAGAGTGTACCCGCTAAAGCCCGGTATGGCGCATATCTACAACGAAGGCGACGTGCACTCGCCCAAGCGCGTTGCCGCCACCGGTTTACTGAGGATCGAAGGTAAAAACACGCAGAAGATGAAACGGCTCGCGTATAAAGCGATCTGAGTCGGCAACGAGTCCCTTGGGCGCGGCCAGCGCAGGCTACCGTTTGAACAGATTCTCGAGACCACGGCGAATCCGTTCCTCGGTGGAGTTTCGCTTCTTTCGATTGCTTTCCTCGGGCGCGCTCTCGCCTTCTGCCGCGCGATCCCCGCGACCCAAGTATCGGTTTTGCAGGTCGTCCGCTCGCTTGCCCATGAAACCGCGCTGGACCAATTGGCCAAGATAATTTGCGTCCGGCTTGGCCTTTACGTTGGGCATCCTGCCGGTGAGCGAGAAGGGTATTTCCAGCTGTCCCTGATTATTCAGGAGGTATTTCATCTCACGCGCCGACTGGCTCAGATCAGTGGAGAGCCGCTGCGAAAAGGTCAATGTCGAACGGAAGTCGACCTTCCGGTTGAAATCCGCCCAGCCATTGCCGGCCACCACGAACTCCGCAGCGGACATCCGCGTGTTTTTCAAATTGATTCGTCCATCGGCGATATCTACAAGCGTTTTAAATTCCTTAAACTCCGTGTCCTTCGCCGTAAACGTTTCGGGATATTTCTTGCGCAGCGATGGGTTTACTACTTTATTGGTTAAACCGGGGATACCGGTGATGCCCGTGAGCGCGCTATCGGCCATGTTAAAGTTATACACCATGCCTTGGATCACCTCGGCCTCGCCCTGGCCGCGCAGGTTTGGCTTTATCTCTTCCCAGGTTTTGCCGCTTCCGAAAAGCTTCATGTCCGCGTTCATCCGGCCGCTGATATCGCGCTCGGCTTTGGCGTCAAGAGCGGCGTAAAGCTCTTTGACTTCAACACCTTCAACTTTTGTGCTCACCGTGAACCGCGGCGAGGGATCTTTAAACGCATAGTCGCCGTGCAGCTGAACCGTTCCGTTTAATGCGCGAACGCGCAGGCTCTGGATGTTCGCGACCTGGTCCGCCAGCGAAAGCGCCGCATCCAGATCTTTGTAAGCGATATTAAAGAGCGTGCCCTCAGCCGAGCTGACCTTTCCCCGATAAACCATATTGCCGTCGCGCATGGAGAATTGTCCCTCGCTCCGCATATTACGAATGGTATCCGCTTTACGATCCTCGCCAAGCGAAACCTTATAATCCGCGGGCCATAGTTCCGGTGTTGACAATTTATAGGAAAATGTCAGCGGCGAAAATTTCTCGATGGCGGCGGCCAGCCGAATGCGTGAATTGCCCAAACGGAGCGTCATGTCGCTGATGTCGGCGCGCTGGCCGGTGAATTGAATGCGCGAGTCGAGATTTTGAATGGGCTTGGGAAAATTCGGCGGTTGTGCGCTTGCGTTTTTTAAGGTCATCACGCCTTGCACCTGCGGCGCGCTGTCTTTGCCGGTTTTGCCCCGAACGGCCGCCTGGATCTGCGCGGTTCCCTTGAGCTGATAGCGTTGGAGCGCCGGGACGATCTTATCCCAGCCATCCAGGGACACCGGCCTGGAATCGAGCGAAAGGTTAAGCACCGTTGCGTCCCCGAACTGAATGTCACCCGCGCTGGCGAGTTCGAGCGTGTGGAGTTTAAGCATGCCTTTCCGGATAGCAACTTTGTTGCCGGTGTAACGGGCTTCGGTCGAGAACGCCAGCGTCATGCCAGCGGGTTTGTTAAAAGATTTCCCGTAACGAACGGCGCTCTGGGTACCCTCGATCTCGCCGTTGACCGCTAGATCCTTGGGCGTGCCTTTTACTTTCAGGTCATTCACCCGGATCACGCCCGATAGCTCGAGAGTCTTTGACAGGAGCCTGGGCGCTGCCGCTTTTAAACGCGTTAAGTCAAGTGTGTCGACATCGACAACTCCATCCAAAGGCAGATCACGCCAGTCACCGCTCCCAGGTAGGGGACCGATCCTAGCGTTGACGTTCACGTTTTGTTTTTCCGCATAAAGCGCGGCCGCGAGCTTCACCGCAAAGGGCTGATTGAGGTCGAAGTCCTCGATATTGAGATCGAGTTGCCGCAGCTGTAGATCGGTCCCGTCCTTACGGTCGATGTAACGAAGGTCGCCGCCGGAAATGTCAACCAGCGAAACCAGCCCGGTAGGCGAGGCTTCGGATTTCGCCGCAGGTTCATTTCTCTCCTTTGGAGCAGCACTCTTTCTTTCCCTGTCCCTATCTTTGCCAATGGTCGAAAAATTATAATCTCCCGCAGCGCTGCGAATCACGCGTACGATGGGATCGTGTAGAATGACTCTTTTGACCTGCACCTCTTTTCGAAGCAACGGCCAAAATTTGAAGTTTACTTGAAGGTCCCGGGCGCGGATAAATTCCTCAGACCCATAGGTCGGATCGTCGGCCATCGCGAAATTCGATAAGCGCACGCCAAGACCGCTCCAAAGCGTCGCCTCCACCTCACCTACTTTGAGTTTTCTGCCTAGGGTCTGCTCCGCCTGCCCGATAAGATAATCCTTATTCCGCGCGATCAAACTATTGATGTTGAGTAGGACAGCGGCTGCGACAACCACGGTGGCGATGACAATGGCGCCGGCGACGATCCATTTACGCATGCTGGCCCTCCTTGATTTGAAAACGTTCCGACAACCGCCCGCGCCATCCATCGCCGAAAACTCGCGCGGGGAGCACATTCATTTTGGAATAGTATACGCCGTGTGTGGCAATAGCCTAACCAGATCAAAACGTCCCTTCAACTGGATCGAGGGAGTCTTTGCCTCCGAACCTCCGGAGGCAAACCGAGTGCGGCGTGACCCCAACCGTTGCGTTTTTGCCACAGGGGCGTCAACTAAAGGTAACAGTCGTTTCTGCTTGTTAACACCGCCTGGAAAATTCCCCTTTAACCGTAGGCGAATTCTCCGACAATTCGCTGTTCTTGCAACGAATATCCTTGTCTTACAGCTTGGCGCAGTCATTGCGTCTATATCTGATCGTAACAGCAAAACAGGGGGCTGCAATGGCTTTGCAAAAACTGTGGGATTCTACCGCGAAAACGGGTGCGCCTGAACTGGCGGCCGATGAAACCACCCCGACGCCACGGCTTTCAGTGGTGCGCCCAGACGGAATCGATCTAGACGCGGCCCTGCGGGAACTCGCGGAAATTATCGAAGCGGAAGGCGGAATTTTAATTCCCTAGCCAGTCGATTCACGGCTCTCCAAGACGAGGAAATTTATACTCTTTCCATGCGCTCGGCACGGCCGCGAGTTTTTGCGTGATAAAGACCCCTGTCGGCCGCGCTGACCAGAGACTCCATTCTTTCGCCGTCGACCGGAAATTCAGCAACTCCCACGCTAACGCTTACAGCAGGAACTTCGTTAACCGCAGAGAGCCGGGTCGCAACTCGGTCGGCGACAACATGCGCTGCCTCGCGATCGGCTTCGGGGAGTATGACGGCAAACTCATCGCCGCCGAAGCGGGCGATCGAGTCGATGGAACGACATGACCCCCGCAACGCGTTGGCCACTCGACATAACGCTTGGTTTCCAGTGATGTGGCCGCGCTCGTCGTTGATCGACTTGAGATTGTCCACGTCCAGAAAAAGAATGGCGAAGCAGCGCTCGGTCCGCTGGGCGCGCTTGATCTCGCCGTCAAGGACGTCGATGAACTTCCGATAATTCGAAAGTCCGGTCAGCGGGTCGGTGACCGACAGATGCACCAGTTGCGTTTCCACCCGCTTGTTTTCCGCAACGACGGCCGCGATCACCAAGCTCAGCACCGATTTGACCCCGAGAAAGGCTTGCAGCAGTAGCAACGACTCCCCCGCGGTGCGCATCGCAAACGGGCCGTAGCTATGAAGCGTCCCCCAGATTGCGATCGCGCTCAGCACGGCCACCGCCGCCGCCGTTTCGCGTTGTCCGAAACGAAATGCCGTCCAGAAAAAAAACGGCACGCAGAGAAATTCCAGCGGATAATTTTCTTCTGATAATGGGATCACGCCGCCAAAGACAACTAGGCACACCATGACAAACGACGACAAAAATAATGCCGCCTCGAGAGCGCGATTGAAATTCCACCGGATGCGGAAATCGGCGCTCCACAGGACGATCAGGGGCGTGAGCAAAATCGACCCGATGGTGTCGCCCAGCCACCAGGTAAACCATGCCGCGCCGATATCTTGCGGTTCCAGGAACTTGCCGAGCGCGAGGCTTGTGACACCGAGAGTGGCGCTGACCGTGCTGCTGAGTGTCGCTACGGCAAAGACAAACTTGAGGATATCGCGGGCGCGATCAAAAACGTTCCGACCCTCGGCAAAGCGATTGAGCAGATAGGCTCCCGTCACCGCTTCAAGAGTGTTGCCGATCGCAATACCTATAGAAGTCGCCGCTGAGCCGGCAGTGGTCAAGTTGGCCAAAAGGGCTCCTAGGAAAATCGCCGGCCAGACTCTGTAGCCAAGCAGCAGCATGGCTGCCAAGGCGATCCCGGTGCCCGGCCAAACCGCGCTTGCACTCGTGTAAACAAAGGCAAGCTTCAAGCCGAGCTTCGCGGCCACGTAATAAATGGCGGCGATGCCGGCAAGGGTGATAAATTCGCGGATCAAGGAGTGGGAATGAGCGATCGTCGGCCCGACCGACGTAGTATTAGAAGCCTGCGAATGGTTATTTTCGGTCCAATCGGTGCCGTTGTTCATTTTCTGCGCTTCTTCCCTATGCGTGATCCTAGCTAGCCGCTCGTAATCACGAAGAAAGTCAGAAATGCCAGGCAGGGCAAAACGCAAATTATATGCCCGGCGGGAAGCGTCCCATAAGGCTTTGAAATGGCAAAGCTTTCAGGTGATTCAGAGAAATTCCTCCAGCGCGACAAGGCGGAATCCTCAGCGCAAAATCCACCGGCAATCGCCATGAGTGAACAGGCCCACTGAATGAGCCGGGGAGTACCACAGCATAAGGCCGGGCCGTTTCAGGTCGATTTGAAGTTCTGGACAATTACCTGTGCTTGGAATAAATGCCTGGAATAGGGAGGAACGATGAAAAAATTTGCTCAATTTACGTTGATCGCTGTGCTTTTGCCATTTGTTCCGAGTTGTCAAACCACCATCAGCGATACGACCGTGGCAATCCCAACTGTAGAATCGGCTCAGGATCAAGCGCTTTCAAATTCGGTGCGCAACCGGCTCCTCGCTGACAAAAAAATCGACCTCTCCGGTGTCAAAGTCGTATCCAACAACGGCACAGTCTATCTGAGCGGAACGGTAAGTTCGCTCGATGCGCGCCAACAGGCGCTCAAGATCGCCTGGGAAGTACGCGGCGTCCAGAGCGTCGTGAATAGCCTCGAAGTGCAAAAATAATTTGCTCGATTCCGATTAAACAAATTCTGAGTAAGAGAACATACGCTTGTAAGACTCGCGGTTTCGAGAGCAGGTCTAGGCAGATTTGCTCTACCGTCCTTCGTCCGGCCCCCGGCATCAGACAAAGGGGCCTTTCATCTCCTCTGCCCGTGCGATAGAAATAACGAAAGCTCATTTTGCTTTGCATGGACGGGATTGTCGCAGCGCTCCGGTCCCAGTGTTTGCGCGCCGGCGATCGGATAGGCCGCAGATGAAAAAAGTAACACTCTATAGCTCCAGCCGTTCATCGATCACCGGGCGAGAAACACCACCAGCCCATGTAGATCCGTCCAACAACTCCGCTCAGTCACGCGCGAGTCTTTCCACTCAAGTACCGACTCCGCCCCGCTCGCGCTGGCGCGGTCTCGTCACGCGCTACGAGCGCCCTCTATGGGTCGCGGTCGCCGGTTTGCTTGCGCTGCTCGTCGTGTTAACGCACGCCTGGATCATGCCCTCGCCACAGCAGATCACCCAGAATGATATCGACGCTGCGGTGCTACACACGCTCGAAACAGCGAGTCTTCCCTCACCGGCAGCCAAAGCTTACGAAATCATCCGACCGTCTGTTGTTCGCGTGCGCCGGATGGAACCGGACAAAACCGGCGTGGACGTTGAAAAAGGCGTCGGCACCGGTGTCGTCATCGTCGACAAAGGCATCATTCTGACCAATCTCCACGTTGTCCTGGGTGCCAAACGAGTGCAGGTTGTGTTCGCCGACGGGCTCGAGGCCGATGCGATCGTCACCGGCACGCAACCCGAGCATGATCTGGCCGTGCTGCAAGCGCAGAAGATCCCCGATGATCTAGTCGCGGCCACCATGCGCTCCACCGCCGATCTTGCTCTGGGCGATCAAGTGGTCGCCGTCGGCTTCCCCTTCGGCATCGGTCCGTCCGCGACGGCAGGGGTGGTGTCCGGATTGCGGCGCGAATTTGTTTCTCCGGAAGGAAAGCGCCTGCTGACCAATCTCATACAGTTTGACGCCGCGGCAAATCCCGGCAGCTCCGGCGGGCCGCTGGTCACGGCGCGGGGCGAAGTTGTCGGCATCGTCACCGCGATTCTAAATCCCACGGATCAACGATTCTTCGTCGGCATCGGCTTTGCCGTGCCCATTGAAAATGCCGCATCGGCCGTGGGCGTGCCGCCGTTTTAATCCGAGATCGACGTGCAGTGGAATTGGGTAAAGTCGTCGCCGAAGGAAAATGGAAAAAGAACTTCACCACAAAGGCTCTGAGTCCACAGAATCCGAAATGCTTCCTGATAATGTTTTTCTCCGTAAACTCCGTGTCTCCTTCGAAAATACGTGTGCGTGGATGAGCTATAGAACGAAGAACCCCAATACGA
>CAMLCX010000063.1 GCA_946478635.1 uncultured Pseudomonadota bacterium | reverse complement strand
GCGGCACGGATATCCGCCTGATCACGCCGCAGATCTGGTCCGGCAATTCTTGGCTGGTGAAGAAGGACGCCCCGTACAAAAGTTTTACCGATCTAAAGGGAAAAAAACTCGGCAACTTTGCGCGCGTAACCGGCGCCTATTTTTTCTCCGCGGTCATCGCCAAAGAGCGCAAGCTTGACATCGAGAAAGATTTTCAGAACGTCCCGGCCGAAACGGGAGCACTCATCGCGCTTTTAGAGCGCGGCGAAGTGGAAGCGATCAATATGTTCGAACCGCATACGACGAGATTGGTGATGTCCGGTAAATATCGCGTGCTCACCGACTTCGATATCGAGCTCGAGAATATCTTCGGCGCGCCGCCGCTCAAATCCAGCATCGGCATGCTCAAGGAAACCGTGGAAAAACAGCCGGCACTCGTCAAATCGATCCGCAGCGCTTACGGAGAGGCTGTCCAAATGATCAAACACGGTCAGGACGAAGATTTCTTCAAAGCCAAGGCCAAGGAACTCTTCAATCTGAGCACGCCGGAAGAAGTCGCGGCGGGAATGAAGCAGAACAAAGCAAATTTCGCCGACAAGTGGGGCGACGGTTTTTTTCAGTCGCAGAACAAGATTTTGCAGTCGGGAATCTCCCTCGGCCTGCTGCCGAATATAGGCGATCTGAATAACCTATGGATCAAATAACAGCTAACGCGATGCAACGTTCTGAACAGCTTGAACGTTGCCGGCTATTTCTTTTCTAGAATTTGCTTCCGGACCCAGGCCGCCACATCGCCGCGGCGCGCCAGCCAGACATCCTTGTGGCTGGTGGCATAAGCGATGATTTGCTCGAAGGTGTCGATCAGGGGAATACGCGAGCTCAAGTAGGCGTGGGTGATCACATTCATCATCGTCGGGTTTTGACGGCCGATCTTGTAGCGGTAGTCGAACTCGTCTTTGAATTTGTCGAAAAACTCGTGGCGCGTTCCCTCTTCTTGCATGCGATGATCGTTGATGGTGTACTGGTGCGGAAATTCGATGAGCAGCTTGTCCCCGACCCAGATCGGATAAGGCATCTCATCGTCATGAAAATCGCAATGATATTCGAGACCCGCTTCGAGAACGAGCTCGATGGTGTTGTCGGTTGGACGCACACCTGGAGATGACCAGCCGGTGGGCCGCTCACCGGTAACTTTCACGATGGCATCGATGGTCTTGAGAATATTTTCACGCTCCTGTTCTTTGGTCAGCATATAGAGCCGTTCACCTTGGTCCCAACCGTGCGCGACCAGTTCATGGCCGCGTTGATGAGCGTATTTAACCAGCTCGGGATAGTAAACGCAGCTCAAGCCGTTCAGCGGCATGCTGACTTTCAAATGATAGCGATCGCAAATATCGAGAAGGCGTTTAAGGCCGAGTTTGGGGCCGAATTCGCGAAAGGTCTCCGTCGACCAGTCCCATTTCCACAAAGCGTCCTTTGGCAAGGGCGATTGCAGGGCGCCTCCCTGCGACGGTTTGCTCCTATCCCAAGCTTCGAAGGCTATGCCCAGGACAAAAGCCACGCGTGCGTTATCGGGCCACCGTATCTGCGATTCAGCCATGGAGTAAGAAACCTTTCTTGAAAAGATTTAATCCGCGAGTAAACCCCGGGGACTCGCATCGAGATTTCGCGCACGTCATTCGCTCGCTCCAAAATCACGGATGATCGATTTGTGTCGACGGCATTAAAGCTGGCAAAACATAACAAGCCGTCGTTTCAATTGTCAATTGATTGGCACAACGGGCGAGAAGTTTCTATCAGCTCAAGGGATTGGGCTACGAATACGAATAAACAAAGACCCGCGCTCGAGGCGTTGTTCTTGAGTTGCGCCGACGACGCGCAAGCTCGAGTCGTCGGCAAATCGAACGGAGCGAGAACTATTCGGCAAATTCATCCGAGATTGGAAATTCCGGGCGCTCGCTGGATTCCCCGCCACGTCACGTATACGGTTGGATCGCTGGGAGGCGGAAGTTTGGCGCGATTACTGCGGCGCAAATACATCTTGACCCAATAGTCGTAAAAATATTCTAGATCCTGCTGGGCCTGCTCTAACTGACCTTCGGCGGTTTGATAGCTAACGGTGACCCACTTGCCCTTCAAAGAGATGCCCACCAACGAGGTGATGTCTCGGTTGTCCAGGTACGATCCGGCACCGCGCAAAATTTGCGAGAGGCTATAAGGATCGGGCATTTTGCCTGGATCCTGGCGTTTGATTCTGCCGCGCACGTCAAATCGCTCGATTTCCTCGGAGGAAAAACGCAGATCAACCTGGCCTTCTGAGCAAGTCAAAGTTGGCGGAACCGTTGAGCCGCGGAGCAATTCACGGACGAATCCTGAAAACGAGAATTTTATGTTCTCGGTGGAATGTGCCCGACCGGTCACCAAGTAAATCCCGCTTTTCAGCTCGAGATCGAAGGCGGAGAAACTAAATTTCTCGAGCGCCTGTCCAAGAGCGCGCAGTTGATGCGCGAAGCCCTGGACAATAGTCCCCGTCGAGTCATTCGCGTTGTGTAAAGCGAGCTCCTGCTCCGGGCTGGCGGTTCCATTCTTGGCGATGTCTTGTTTCATGGCTTTGACTCCAAGCGCCGTGCTATTGAATTTTTCGCTTTCGGCAGCTCGGCGCTCACGGGGAAGTGGCCCATAGGGCCACACGCGTGATCCGTGGCTTTCCGCCCTCCCCTCACAGAGAGTTCGGCTTTTTCAGGCGAGAGCAAGAGTGTTGCGTGCAAAATTTGGCGCCACTCCGCTACCAAAACGAAAAGCAATGTCGAGGCCACGATCCAGTGTGGAAAGACACTCCAGGAAATGGGCAAATTAGCCTAGAACTTTGCCGTTGACTGTCAGCCCTGGCAACCTGGCAAGTCAGCCTAGCAACATGATGCGCCGATAATGAAAATTGTTGACCCACGGCGGCGGGTGCCCTGGCTCTCCCTGTCGCTTTATGGCAAGCGCGAGAGAGCGCAGGTTCTTCCGTGAAAAAATGCCAGGACGTTACGGCTGGCTAGCTAGGGCAGGTTGGTTTCACCCATGAGAAAGCGATCGCACTCCCTCGCCGCCCCGCGGCCCTCGTTGATCGCCCACACGACCAGGCTTTGACCGCGCCGACAATCGCCGGCGGCATAAATTCCTGGCACGTTAGTGGCAAACTGACCGTATTCGGCTTTGGCGTTGGAACGCGGATCGCGTTCGACTCCGAGCTGGGTGAGCACCGGGTCTTCGGGACCAAGAAAGCCCATGGCGAGCAGTACCAAATCTGTTTTCAAGATTTTATCCGAATTCGGCACGCGCTTGGGGATGAAAGCGCCTTGCTCGTTTTTGGTCCACTCGACGTCGTAGATATGAAGCTCTTTGACATTGCCGCTTTCATCACCGACAAATTTTTCGCCGGTAGTCAAATAAATGCGCGGGTCTGCGCCGAAGCGGGCTGCCACCTCCTCCTGCCCGTAATCGAGTTTGTACACTTTAGGCCACTCGGGCCACGGATTATCGGGCTGTCTTGTATCGGGAGGCCGCGGCAGAATTTCGAGCTGCGTTAAACTTTTGCAGCCGTGCCGCATTGCCGTGCCGACACAGTCCGTGCCGGTGTCGCCGCCGCCGATCACGATCACGTGCTTGTCCCTGGCGGAAATGAAAGCGCCGTCTTTGTGCTCCGAGTCGAGCAGACTTTTCGTGTTGGCGCGGAGAAACTCCATCGCCATGTAAATGCCTTTGAACTCGCGCCCGGGAATGGGCAGATCGCGCGCCTTGGTCGCACCCGTGCAGATGACCACCGCATCGAACTCGTCTTTCAATTTCGCCGCCGGCATATCCACGCCCAGGTGGACGTTGGTGACAAACTTTACGCCTTCCTGCGCCATTAGATCGATGCGCCGCTGGACGATCTTTTTGTCGAGCTTCATATTTGGAATGCCGTACATGAGCAGCCCGCCGATGCGGTCCGCCCGCTCGTAAACCGTAACCAGATGGCCGGCGTGATTGAGCTGCGCGGCGCAACTGAGACCGGCAGGTCCCGCACCGATCACGGCGACTTTCTTTCCCGTCCGCTTCTCCGGTGTTTCGGCGGTCACCCAGCCTTGCACAAAACCGTTATCGATAATGGCGCACTCGATGTTTTTGATCGTAACCGGCAGTTCGTTCAGTCCCAGCACGCAGGAGCCCTCGCAGGGTGCGGGACAAACTCGGCCAGTAAATTCAGGAAAGTTGTTGGTCTTGTGCAGACGCTGTAAAGCTTCCTGCCAAAGGCCGCGATAAACGAGATCGTTCCATTCCGGAATAAGATTGTTCACCGGGCAACCCGATGCCATGCCGCTGATCAATTGCCCCGTATGGCAAAATGGAATTCCGCAGTCCATGCAGCGGGCGCCCTGCCGGCGCAGCTTGTCCGCGGAAAAATGCTCGTGAAACTCCTTCCAATCCTTCACCCGATCGAGCGGCGATCGATCACTCGGAAGCTCGCGCTCATACTCCATGAAGCCAGTTGGTTTACCCATCGTTAACCTTCTCCCAATGATCACAAAGGAACGTGCGCCGATCCGCACCCGAAAGCGGCGCGGCCCATTCAGTTCTGAAATTTAAAAACGGGGCCGGCAAGAATCGATCAAACAAACGATCCGTTTCGAAGCAGCGCCTAGTTGCCGCTCACCCGCGCGGCGTCATTCTTATTCGCTTCGAACGCCGCCATAAGCGCGTCGTCGCCGACCAGTCCTTTGGCCTCAGCCGCTTGGAGCGCTTCAAGCACGCGCCGGTAGTCCCGGGGCATGACCTTGACGAATTTTCCGGCGGTTTCCTGCCACAAGGCCAGGAGCTGCCAGGCACGCGCACTGCGCGTGTAGACGGCGTGGCGCTTGAGCATCTCCTCGACTTCCTGCAGGTCTCGCTGATCGAGCGGTTCCAGGGCGACAGTTTCGTAGTTACAGCGACTTTTGAACGTTCCGTCCTCATCGTATACATAAGCGATGCCGCCGGACATGCCGGCAGCGAAGTTGCGCCCGGTCTTGCCGATCACCACCACGCGTCCGCCGGTCATGTATTCACAAGCGTGATCGCCCACCCCTTCGATGACCGCACGCACGCCGCTATTGCGCACACAAAAGCGCTCGCCCGCCATGCCGCGGATGTACGCCTCTCCATTGGTCGCTCCATAAAAGGCGACATTGCCGACGATGATATTTTCCTCCGGCACGAAGGTCGATCCCTCCGGCGGATAGAGAACAACCTTGCCGCCCGACAAGCCCTTGCCGAAGTAATCGTTGGCGTCACCTTCCAATTCCAGCGTCATGCCCGGCGGGATGAACGCGCCGAAACTTTGCCCGGCCGACCCCTGAAAATGGAAGTGGATCGTGTCCTCGGGCAGGCCCTGCGGACCGTAGCGGCGGGTCACCTCGCTGCCCAGAATGGTGCCGACCACGCGGTTGGTATTGCGGATGTCCAACTTCGCTTTGACTTTTTCTTTGCGCTCCAGCGCAGGCGCGGCCAAATCGAGCAACACCTGATTATCGAGGGCGTTTTCCAGCCCATGATTTTGCGGAATCTGGCAATAGCGTCCGACTTCCGGGCCGACCTTCGGCTGATAGAGAATCGCCGAGTAGTCCAAGCCCTTTGCTTTCAGATGCTCGACCGCGCGTCGCATCTCGATCCGATCCGAGCGGCCGACCATTTCGTTGATCGTGCGAAAGCCCAACTCGGCCATATGTTCGCGCATCTCTTGAGCGATGAAACGCATGAAGTTCACCACGTGCACGGGATCGCCGGTAAATTTTGCGCGCAACCCGGGATTCTGTGTTGCGACGCCGACCGGGCAGGTATCGAGATGGCAAACCCGCATCATGATGCAACCGAGGGTCACCAACGCGGTCGTCGCGAAGCCGAACTCTTCGGCACCCAGCAACGCGGCGATCACCACATCGCGCCCGGTCTTGAGCTGACCGTCGGTCTCGACCGCAATGCGGCTGCGGAGATTGTTCAGCACCAGGGTCTGATGCGTTTCGGCCAAGCCGAGTTCCCAGGGCAGCCCGGCGTGCTTGATGCTGGTCTGCGGCGACGCGCCTGTCCCGCCGTCGTGACCACTGATCAACACCACGTCGGCATGGCCCTTGGCCACACCCGCGGCGATGGTGCCAACGCCGATCTCAGAAACCAGCTTGACGCTGATTCGCGCATGGTGATTAGCGTTTTTGAGGTCGTGGATGAGCTGCGCCAGATCTTCGATGGAGTAAATATCGTGGTGCGGCGGCGGCGAGATCAAGCCGACGCCCGGCGTCGAATGACGCACCTTGGCAATCCACGGATAAACTTTGCGGCCGGGAAGCTCACCGCCTTCTCCCGGCTTGGCACCCTGGGCCATTTTGATCTGCAGCTCTTTGGCTTGAGTCAGATAGTAACTCGTCACTCCGAAGCGCCCGGATGCCACTTGCTTGATCGCACTGTTCTTCGAGTCGCCGTTGGGCTCGACCGTATAACGCGCCGGGTCCTCACCGCCCTCGCCGGTATTGCTCTTGCCGCCGATTCGATTCATCGCAATCGCGAGCGTTTCGTGCGCCTCTTTGCTGATCGACCCGTAAGACATCGCGCCGGTCTTGAAGCGCTTGACGATCTCGTCCACCGGCTCGACTTCTTCTATCGGAATGGCCTTCGAGTCGTATTTCAATGTCATGAGCCCGCGCATCGTCGCCATCCGCTCCGACTGATCGTCGATCAGCCGGCTGTATTCTTTAAATGTTTTATAGTCATTTGCGCGAGTAGCTTTCTGCAGCAAGTGAATCGTTCGAGGATTGAACAGATGCAGCTCGCCATCCTTGCGGTACTGGTATTGACCGTACACTTCAAGCGTATGGCCGTTAAACGGATAGGTGGGAAAGGCGCGCGCATGCTGTTGCTCAGCTTCGCGGGCGATCTCGGCAAGACCGATGCCGCCAATCCGCGACGGCGTCCAGGTAAAATATTTGTCGACCAGTTCTTTCCCGAGGCCGACGGCTTCGAAGATTTGCGCGCCGCAGTAGGACTTGATGGTCGAGATGCCCATCTTGGCCATCACCTTCACGACGCCCTTGTAAACCGCCTTGTCGTAACCCTTGACCGCATCGTGGTACGAAAGATTCGGCAACAATCCCTCGTGGATCATGTCGTTCAAGCATTCGTAAACCAGATACGGATTGATTGCCTGCGCTCCGTAGCCGAGTAGCAGGCAAAAATGGTGCACTTCGCGGGGCTCGCCCGATTCGACAACCAAGCCCACCCGCGTGCGTTTTCCGGTGCGGATCAAGTGATGATGCAAGCCGGCGGTTGCAAGTAGCGCCGGAATCGGTGCCATCGTGCGATCAACGCCTTGGTCCGATAAAATCAGGATCGTTGTTTCCGCAGCAATCGCTTTGTCGGCCGCTTTGAACAGATTTCCTAACGCGCGCTCCAGGCCGGCCTTGCCGTCGCTCGCCTTGAACAAGATCGGCAAAGTCGCCGACTTGATGCCCGGCTGGTCGATGCGACGCAGCTTTTCCATGTCAGAGTTCTTAAGAATTGGATCAGGCAATCGGAGCTGGTGGCAACTCTCGGGCTTGGGATCGACGAGATTGCCTTCGCTGCCGATCGTCAATGCCGTCGATGTGATCAATTCCTCGCGAATGGGATCGATGGGCGGATTGGTAACTTGGGCGAACAGCTCTTTGAAATAATTGTACAGCAGCTGCGGCTTGTCGGATAAAACCGCCAGCGGCGTGTCCGTCCCCATGGAGCCAACGGGCTGAATGCCGTTCTGCGCCATCGGTCCGATATTGATTCGCAGATCTT
The DNA here is from genome assembly GCA_946478635.1 of uncultured Pseudomonadota bacterium. Next base: position 6,914 of record CAMLCX010000063.1, on the reverse strand, counting down.
CGAAGTTGTAGCCGAAGGTTTGCAGCCGCTGCAACGTTGCCTGATGGTTCGGTTTGGGCTCCTCTTCCTTGACGTCGGGCAGATCGGTAAAGCGTACGATGTTATCTTTTAACCATTTACCATACGGCTTGGCTGACGCCATCTCCTGCTTGATTTCTTCGTCGCTGATGATGCGGCCCTCGCTGGTATCGACAAGGAACATTTTCCCAGGCTGAAGGCGGCGCTTTTCCAAAATCCGTTCCGGCGGCACATCGAGCACGCCGACTTCGGAGGCCATGATGACGAGATCGTCCTTGGTGACGTAGTAACGCGACGGCCTCAACCCGTTGCGATCGAGCACGGCGCCAACCACGGTGCCATCGGTAAATGCGATCGATGCCGGTCCATCCCACGGCTCCATCAAAGTGCTGTGATAATCGTAGAAGGCCCGCTTCTTCTCTTCCATGCTCTCATGATTTTCCCAGGGCTCGGGGATCATCATCATGACGGCGTGAGGCAAGGAGCGACCGCTCAATGCCAGAAACTCCAGGCAGTTGTCGAACTTCGCCGAGTCGCTGCCGTCCTCCTGAATGATCGGGAAGACTTTTTTCAGATCTTCGCCAAACAGTTCGGAGGCTAGCATGCCCTGGCGGGCATACATCCAGTTTTCATTGCCGCGAAGGGTATTGATCTCGCCGTTATGGATCAAATAGCGATACGGATGCGCCCGCCCCCAACTCGGGAACGTATTGGTGCTGAAGCGCGAGTGGACCACGGCAATGGCGGTTTCGATCAGAGGATCGGCAAGATCGGGGTAAAACGTCGCCACCTGGCGCGGCGTCAACATGCCTTTGTAAATAAGCGTACGGCAGGACATGCTCGGAATATAGAAGAAATTACCGCCGGCAAGGCCCGCGTATCGGATCGCGTTCTCCGCGCGCCGGCGAATAACATAAAGTTTGCGTTCGAACGCCAAGTCATCGGCGACGCCGGCTCCGCGGCCGATAAAAACCTGCCGCACGAACGGTTCGAACTCCTTGGCGGTATCGCCGAGATACATGTTGTCCGTCGGTACTTTGCGCCAGCCGAGAAGCTTCTGCCCGGCATCGGCGATGATTTCTTCGATTTTCTTTTCGAAGCGCCGCCGCTGATCTCTTTGGTCCGGCAAGAAAATCATGCCCACCCCATATTCACCGGGATCCGGAAGCTGAAATCCCAACCCGGCGCAGGCATCCTTCAAAAACGCGTGAGGAACTTGTAGCAAAACACCGGCGCCGTCGCCGGTGTTCTCTTCACAGCCGCACGCGCCCCGATGATCGAGATTCTCCAACACGGTCAGCGCTTGCTCGACGATTTCGTGGGACTTCTCCCCTTTGATATTCACGACAAAACCAACGCCGCAAGCATCGTGCTCGAAGCGCGGATCGTACAATCCTTGTTTAGGCGGTAAATCACCCTGGCTCATAGTCTCACCCCGCACCTAATTTTTATTTTCCGCGTCAATCACGACCGATCCCACCCAAAGTAACTCAGATAGTTTATTTTTTTTTGCCCGGCCCATTCTCCGCTAGGCCCGCGTCCAGCTCCAGGGTCAGGCCTTCCTTTGCTGTCGATAGGACGACTTTCGTCACGGTTCGGGTAACCCCCTCGACCGAACGAATATCGCCGAGCAATTTCTCCAATGCGACTGTGTTAGCCGATTTGACCTTAAGGATAAAACTTTCATCGCCGGTGACATGATGACATTCGAGGACATCAGCGTAGCGCATCATGCGCACTGCGAATTTGTCGATGTCCCGCTGGTTGCCGACCGATACGCCGATGAAGGCTGTAATGTCCTTACCGACCTTCTTACCGTCAAGCAAAGCGTGATAGCCGCGGATGACACCGCCGGCTTCGAGCTTTTTGACCCGCTCCATGACCGCAGGCGCCGACAGGTCAACTTCATCGGCTATGTCCGCGAGTCGCCGCCTACCGTCATTTTGAAGAATAAAAAGTATTTTTAAATCGATTTGGTCTAACAAGTTAATTAAATTAAGTCTTATAAGTGAAAAACCTTACCTTTTTATGTCATCGGTTATTTCGCTTGTCAAGGTGGAACAGGAAAATTTGCCAATGTCTGTGTTTTTAATGAGAGCTGCGCCTGGTCGATCAAGATTAGTCGAACTGTCCGCGCCACCCGCATTCGACAAGGAAGCTTGCAGCGACGTGAGTAAAATACACCACGCACCCGACTGGAGAGGTTAAAGATCGAACTACCCGCAGCAAGCCGCGGAGTATCGGAATCCACAGCGATTCAAAATTAGACGCGCAGCGTCCAGCCTATGAGGCGGCGCGCGGCCGGGCAAAAGACGAGCGATCAGGAGAAGAGAAACTTGACGCGATAGAGCGCTGCTGAAGAGCGCCCTAGAGTGGGATGTTTCACATCACAGGGAGCTCGGGAATCTTACTTTGATCCGGACTGAGCGTTTGCAGGATCCAGGGGCATTGAATGCCGAGTACTGGATGGATTGCGAGCAACTTTTCGAGCAATTCGCGCGCGCGATGATCCGCTTCTTCCGCTTTCACGGCCTCCACCAGGGCCCAGGCCGCCCCTAAAATATTTTTCTGACCGTTGAGACTTACCCCGAGGTTTCGATAGCCGCTGGCTCGCGTCCAGTCGATTTCAATCGCGGCGCGGCAGTGCCGTTCCCCCTCGGTAAAGCGCCCGAGCGAATTCAGGCAGTAGCCGATATTATTGTGCAAGACATAGACAACCTTGCGCCGCTTCGGCGCCACCTCCAATGCCGCGGAGAAATGGTTGAGGGCGGCCTCATGGCGTTGCTCATCTGTGGCGATCTGCCCTAGGGCCAAGTGACAGTGGGCCGATTGTTCTGGGTCCTTACTCAACTCAATGAAACCTTCGAGCAACCGAGTGGCCGCGTCAGTCTTGTTTGTGCCTCGATAAAAGCCGACCACGAACAGCAACCAGCGAAAATAATCCTCGCTGGTCGTGCTACTTTCCAAACGCGCGAGCAGAAGCCCTTCGGTATCCGGAGTTTGTTCAGTCAATTCCATTACAGTGGTTTTCTTTTCCGTGATGCTCATGGCTGCCGCTATAGAGCAAGGCCAATACCAGGAGAGGATTGGCTAAAAACTCCCAAAATCCGATCGTAAATTCACATGGCTCGCAATGGCGCTGGGTGCTCCGTTGGGGCATTTGAATTTGGTTTCTGCGAATGGGGCGGAATAGCCCGACCGTTGATTTGTTACAAAAGGTTGGCGGTAGAGATGCTCAACGGATCCCGCATACTTCGATCTGTGGAATAGGCAAGCCGGATCGAGACGCTGGAAGAGTTTTGTTCGCAATGCTTACAATTAGCAGCGGAACTCGCAGCGGCATCCAACCCGTTCACCTGTTTCCAAATAGTTGCGAAATGTTTGCGCCGCGTTCCGCATCGGCATATCTTTGGTTTTCCTTGAAAGTTCCTACGCGCTCGTCTTAAAACTAAGTATGCCCGCCATTCATCCGCGATATCTGCCGGTGCCGTATCAGGACTCCGCCGAAGCCGGTCGGTTGATCCTGCGCGATGGGACCACTGCGACGGTTCGTTTGGCGCGCCCTCGGGACCGAGAACTAATGACGGGGTTTTTTAACAGACTATCCAAGGATTCCCGCCAGCGAAGGTTTTTCTCGACAGCCGAACCTAGCGCCAAGCTGATCGATGCTTTTTGCGACGATTCCGATCCGCGCAAACGCCTTTGTCTGATTGTCACGCGCGCGTCGGGCGACAGATCTCGTATTATCGCATCCGCAAATTACATGGCTCATGGTGAAGCGACGGCCGAAATTGCGTTGGCCGTGGATGACGCCTTTCAAGGCAAAGGAATCGGGCCCCTGCTACTAGAACGATTGGCTGTCCTGGCGGTGCGCAATGGCTTTCGCCGTTTTTGGGCGATCACCAGGCCTGACAATCGCCCGATGCTGGATGTTTTTCGTAAATCCGGTTTTGAGTGCCGTTCTCGAGTCGACCATGGCGACGTGGAAATCGATCTTTCCGTGATGCCGAGCGAAACCAGCGTCGCTCGCGCCGAGCTCCTTGATCGTGTCGCGACCGTCGCGTCGCTGCGCCCGTTCTTTCACCCAAGTTCCATCGCGGTAGTCGGCGCGTCACGGAACCCCAACAATATTGGCACGCGAATCTTAAACGCCATCATCAGCGCCGGCTACAAAGGTCCGGTGTACCCCGTAAATCCCAAGAGCGATAGCGTGGCGTCACTGAAAGCTTACCCTAACCTGGGCGAGTTACCCGGCGCTCCCGATTTGGTCGTCGTGGCGGTACCCTACGGCGCCGTTAGCGGCGTCGTCGATGATTGCGCTGCTCGGGGCGTACGCGCCGCGGTCGTCATCTCGGCCGGATTCGCCGAAGTCGGAGCAGAAGGACAAAAGCGCCAACAACAGCTCCTCGACAAGATCCGCGGCTACGGCATGCGTATGGTCGGGCCCAACTGTCTCGGTTTGCTCACCACCGACCCAGAGGTTCGCTTGAACGCGTCTTTTGCGCCGGATTTTCCGGCGCCGGGAAATGTCGCCTTCTGCTCTCAAAGTGGCGCCCTCGGGTTGGCGGTTATCAATTTAGCCCAACAACGCAGTTTAGGCCTTTCAAGCTTTGTCAGCGTCGGCAACAAAGCCGACATTTCCGGTAACGATCTGCTTCAATATTGGGAGGAAGACGATCGCACAAGGGTCATTCTTCTTTACTTGGAATCGTTCGGGAACCCGCGCCGTTTCGCGCGCATTGCGAGGCGCGTAAGCTCCAATAAGCCAATCGTTGCCGTCAAAGCGGGACGAACCGGTGCCGGGCGGCGCGCGGCCGGCTCGCACACCGCCGCTCTTGCTGCCGATGATGTTGCCGTTGATGCCTTGTTTCATCAAACCGGCGTGATCCGGGCAGAGACCCTGGGCGAAATGTTCGATATCGCGCTCACGCTCAGTAGTCAGCCGCTGCCCAGAGGGCGCCGCATCGCGATCCTCACCAATGCCGGCGGTCTCGGTATCCTCTGCGCCGACGCCTGCGAGGCGAACGAGCTCGTGGTCCAACAACCGAGCCGTCAAACCAAGCGCCAGTTGAGAGAATTTCTATCGCCAGAGGCGAGCGTGGAGAACCCCGTGGACATGATCGCGTCCGCCTCTGCGGACGATTTCCGCAGGGCCGTAGAGATTTTGCTTTGCGCCCATGAAACGGACGCGCTGATCGTTCTCACCATTAATGTGGGCCTTGCCGACTTTGCGGCCATCTCACGCGAAGTTCACCGGGGCGTGAGCGCGGGCAGAGCGAAGACTGGCGCCGGCAAACCGGTAATCACCTGCATCATGAATGAAGGTGAAATTTCGAAGCCTGCATCCCGTGGATCCGAACAATTGCCCAACGTGGCCTTCCCCGAAAGCGCTGCGCGGGTTCTCAGCAAGCTGGCGAAATACGCTGAGTGGCGAAAACGTCCCGCAGGCATGATCCTCGACTTTGAGGATATCCGGCCACAAGATGCGCGCGCATTGTGCGAGCAGATCCTGCGCGACCGCGGCGCGACTTGGTTATCGGGCGAAGAAGCGCGCCAAGTCCTTTCCGCTTTCGCCGTGCCGCTGCCGCCCGGGGGAATTCGCCGCAGCGCGGACGAAGCAGCTTCGCTGGCCCGCCAGATTGGATTTCCTGTGGCGCTGAAGCTCGCCTCCCGCACCATTGTTCATAAAACCGAATTCGGCGCTGTACGACTCAATCTAAAGGATGAATCAGCGGTAAAGGCAGCGTTCGAAGAGATTCAACAGCGTCTGGAACATGCCGGCAAGCTCAATGAAATGGACGGCGTCTTGGTGCAGCCGATGATTTCCGAGGGCGTCGAGCTAATGATCGGCGTTACTCAAGATGCTCTTTTTGGCCCGCTGATCGGCTTCGGTTTGGGCGGGATTCACGTGGAGATTCTAAAGGATGTTTGTTTTCGCGTCACGCCAATCACCGATAGGGACGCCGCGGAAATGGTTCGGGGGATCAAAGGATTTCCCCTCTTGGAAGGCTACCGCGGCCATCCAGCCGCGGATATCCCCGCCGTCGAAGCTTTGCTCTTGAGAGTGGCCCGGCTGGTGGAAGAAGTGCCGCAGATTTCCGAATTGGAGTTCAATCCGATTATGGCGCTGCCGCCGGGACACGGCTGTCAAATCGTCGATACGCGCATACGTATTGGCTAGTTAACAGAGGGCTCCTCCCCCGCCCCTATTATTTCACGATCAGCACAGGACACGCTGCATAACGCAAGGTACGTTCGGCAACGCTGCCAAGCAGCAGCCGGCGCAGACCCGTCTTGCCGTGACTTCCCATCACGATCATGGACGCGCGCAGCTTTTTCGCTTGGCGCACGATAGTGTCCGCGAAGTCCGTGCCGCGCGCGAGCACCAGCACGCAGTCCTTAGGCTGCAACCGTTTGCGGCGCAGCAGCCGGCGATAATTTTCTCGCGCATCGCGCTCCATTAAACTATAAAAATCCAAACTTTGGCCGATCGGAGCATAGACCATCTCGGCGGGTACAACGTGCAATGCAGTGACTTTTCCGCGCCTTTCCCGCGCCAACTTTATCGCGAAGCCCAAAGCCTTCTCCGAGCCACGCGAAAAATCAATCGGGACCACATAGTGATTTGTCGCCATGAAATTGCCTCCTCTCTAAATGCGTCGTGAATGAAAAATCGCAACGGGCGCCGGCATGCCGGGTAATAGCAAGGAACTCCCTTTCAATCCAGCTCCGCTCTCCATGCTGCTTTGCATTTACTCATTCGTGTGTTCTAGAATTCGCGATAGTGTCAGATGTACCTAATGCTTACGCAACGTGGATACCAGAGAAATTGATTGGAATGAGCTGAAAATTCCCACTTATTTTTTCAGGCTTGCGAAACAACGCGGGGGCCTTTG
>CAMLCX010000062.1 GCA_946478635.1 uncultured Pseudomonadota bacterium | reverse complement strand
CTCATCGCAGAGAAAACACCGGCAAGCCGCAAGGCCGTCCGAATGCTGCGCCGAGTACGACGAGCGCTCGGCGCCTGCCGGAATCTGGACGTCAACCTCGATCTCATCCAGCGGCGCGCGCAAGAGTCCCAGCCGGGCACCTTGGGAGATGCCTGGGAGAAGCTCGGAGCACATTTGAAGAAATCTCGCGAGCCCTTGCTCGCCGCAGCGCGAAAACAAATTGCCAAACAGGATTTGGTTGGCTTTATCGGGCGCGCCCGTGAATTGATCGGCCAAGCCGAGCTTCAAATCGATCGACCGGCAAAGCTGGAAGCGCGGATGGCAGATTCCATGAAGGCATGGGATGAAGCTTTCGGGCTGGCTAGTGAGACCCGCAGTGTCGAGAACCTGCATACGCTTCGGATCGCGACGAAACGCTTGCGTTATCGCGCCGAACTCGTCGCCGATAGCGGCAGCACCGCCATTGCCACGATGGTCAAGGACTTCAAAGACATTCAAACGGTCTTCGGCGATTGGCACGACCGGTCGGTGCTGCGCCAGCATGCCGGTGAGTTCCTCGCGCGACCGGACTTCCTGGCCAAACACCCGGACCGGGCACGCGCCCTGCTTGCGGAAATGAACAGGGAAAAACAGCGGGAGCCGGAGGCCGTCGAAAGCATCCTGGGCCTCGCGGGAAAGCTAAGAAAGCGTTGGGTTCATCGTCAAGATCGTGACGAGCGCGACCGAACGAGGCCGCGGCCCTAAAAACCGTTACGCGCCACGACGCGATCGACGCGATCGCGCAGATTCTCAAAAACCTCTTCGATGGACCCGGATGCCTCGACGATCTCAAACCCGTGGGTTTCGACCATCTTGTCGAACTCGGCGAGCAGCCACTTTTGATAACGAACGAAGCTTTCGTACATGTCTTCGCCCATGTGCATGTCCATGCCGGATTCCCAATAATCGAATCCGGTGCTCTGCAACACCCTGGTGACCAAATCATCGATATTGACGCGCAGGTAAAAGATCGCGTCGGGACGCAGCGCGAAGCCGTAAACTTCGTGCAACCATTCCGGATCAGCGCCGCGCACGATCGCCCGGGCCATGAGCGAATAGATGTATCGGTCCGTAAGCACGATGAAGCCGGCGCGCAGCGCGGGAATGATTTCGTTCTCCAGGCGGTCGGCAAAATCCGTCGCGTAAAATAGGCTCATGGTAATGCCGCCCAGCGTATGTCCTTCCTTTGCCTGCTTGAGCCGCTTGCCGGCCAATGCCGAGCGCGTCATCCCGGTGTCGAGAACAGCATGGCCATGGTTCTCAAGCCATTGCTTGAGTAAACCGATGTGCGTCGAACGGCCGACGCCGTCGGTGCCCTCTAAAACAATCAGCTTGCCCTTCAGCTCCGCTAGATCTATATCCGGGAGCCCTTCCCCAAAGAATTCAAATCGAGCCATCTTCTAACCTGAGTCTTTCTTGTTCCCGTCAACGCATTGGAAACGATGCGCCGAACTTCAGCCTGCTGCTCCTCGATGGAACAGGTCGCATCGATCGCGACCAAACTGAACTCATCGACCATCTTTTCATACTCTTCGATGATGCGGCCTTGAAACAAGCGGAAGCTTTCTTCGATGTCATCGTTCAGACCGAGATCCATTCCCGCTTCGTAGAACTTGATGGCGTCGCGTCCTCCCAGGATGCGTTTCATGGCGACGTCGAGCGGCGTGCGAAAGTAGAAGGCAACCGTAGGTTTGACGGCGAAGGCATAGAGATCGCGCACCCACTTGGGACTTACTCCCCGAACCACGTCCCGGGCAAAAGCTGTGTAGATGTAGCGATCCGCCAGCACCACCGCTCCGGCCTTCATCGGCGGGATGATATCGTGTTCGGTTCGATCGGCAAAATCCGTCGCATGAATCAAACTAAAGGTCATTGGTGTCAGCATCTTTTTCTTCTTGCCGCGCTTGGTGACGTCGCGCACCAATGGAGAAGAATTCCACTCGCTGAAATAGACCACGTAGCCTTCCGCTTCGAGCCATTTTTGCAGCAAGGAGAGCTGCGTGCTCTTTCCCGAACCGTCGATGCCCTCGACGATGAAGAGCCGTCCCGGAAAGCGGTGCTTTCCGTACATTTTCATTGCGCCTGCCACGATTTTTCCTCGGGAGCTTGCTTCCAGATCCGCCGTGGCGAACTCTAGCAAACCTGTCGCTGCTTTGCCTAGGGGTCGACGGTTAAGTCCATTGTTAAATTTGTGTTAAGCGAGCCGGTAATGCTCTTAACCATCACTTAACCTATCGTTAACGTTACAGTAAATCTTTGAGGCTACGAATGCTGTCCAAGCACTATGAAGACAGGTTCGCAGCGCGGGGCCGAACGCAGATTCCGATGTCGGAGCCCATAGTTCATCCAAGGTTAACCGGTCCTTAACATTGACGTAACAATCAGTCCGTAACAAACAGTGGAAGGAGATAAAATATGAAGATTTCGCTAGTTTCACTCTGTCTGTTAACGCTGTTGAGCTTATTCCCCAAAACGGTTCCGGCGCAAATCATTCAGATTGACGGTTCGAGCACCGTCTTTCCAGTTACCGAGGCGGTCGCCGAAGAATTTCAGAAAGCCAAAAAAGGCAAAGTCAAAGTCACCGTGGGGATTGCCGGCACAGGCGGCGGCTTTAAAAAGTTCTGCCGCGGAGAAACCGATATCAGTGATGCGTCCCGCCCGATTCTCAAGGCCGAAATGGAAAGCTGCAAAAAGAGTGGCGTGCAATTTTTCGAGCTGCCGATTGCCTATGACGCCCTGACGGTGATTGTGAATCCCAAAAACGACTGGGTAAAAACCTTGACCGTCCCTGATCTTAAAAAAATGTGGGAACCGGGAGCCCAGGGCAAAGTCTCGAGTTGGAATCAAGTCCGCTCGGAATGGCCCAAAAACCCGCTGAAACTTTTCGGACCCGGCGCGGACTCGGGAACGTTCGACTATTTTACCGAAGCGGTCGTCGGCAAGGCAAAATCAAGCCGCGGCGACTTTACCGCCAGCGAAGACGACAACGTGCTCGTTCAAGGCGTCGCCAACGACCGCAATGCTTTAGGCTACTTCGGGTTCGCTTACTACATCGAAAACCAAAACAAGCTCAAAGCGGCAGCGATCGACGGCGGCAAAGGACCGGTCCTGCCATCGGCCAAGACCGTGGAAGACGGCACCTACCAACCGCTCTCACGCCCGATTTTCATCTACGTGAGCAGGAAATCCTACGATGCCAAGCCAGAGGTCAAGGAATTTGTCGAATATTATCTCAAGCAAGGTCCGCAGCTCATCAAACAAGTCAAGTACGTCCCCCTGCCGCAGACGGCCTATGGCATGAACACGGACCACCTCAAAAAAGGCAAGGTGGGAACGGTCTTCGGCGGCGAAGCCGAAGTCGGTGTCAAGATAGAAGATTTGCTCAAACGTGAGGCCAAATAGGATTTCCACCGCTCGACGGGACGGGGCGTCTAATCAACACCCCGTCTCGTTTGCTGTCCACGTCGACGAAATACAACAACGTCTAAGGAAAACATTGTGAAAACAGATCACGCCGACGCCGGTTATCTTGCCGCACACAGCCGGATAAAAAACCTGGCGGCCGGCGCAACTCTTAAAAAACTTCGCGAGCGCGTCATCGAGTTTGGCCTCCTTGTCTGCGCGCTTTTTTCGATCGCCATCACCCTTGGAATCGTCTGGGTTTTGCTTTACGAGTCCTGGCATTTTTTCGCGAACGTCTCTCTTGTTGATTTTCTGACCGACACGCAGTGGACCGTCCTATTCGAGAACCCGCGCTACGGCATCCTGCCGCTGGTGACCGGAACCCTGGTGACCTCCGGCGTCGCCCTGTTGGTAGCTCTGCCCCTCGGAACCACTATTGCGATTTATTTGAGTGAATATGCGGGCACCACCGTGCGCGAAATCCTGAAGCCGGTACTGGAGCTGCTGAGCGCCGTGCCGACGGTGGTTTTCGGCTATTTCGCGCTGTTGTTCATCACTCCCATGCTGCAAAAAGTGCTGCCGGACCTGCCGGGCTTCAACATGCTGAGCGCCGGAATTGTTATCGGCATCATGATCATTCCCTACGTCAGCTCGCTCAGCGAAGACGCCATGAAAGCCGTCCCGGTGCACATTCGCGAAGGCTCCTATGCCATGGGCGCGACGCGCCTGCAGACCGCACTCCGCGTGCTGGTCCCGGCGTCATTCTCCGGCATCGCCTCGGCCTACGTGCTGGGATTCTCCCGCGCCGTGGGCGAAACCATGGTGGTTGCCATCGCCGCCGGCACCCAGCCCAATTTGACGCTCAATCCAATGGAAGGCGCCGCCACCATCACCGCGTATATCGTGCAAGTGAGCCTGGGCGATTTGCCCCACGGCAGCGTCGCTTATCAAAGCATTTTTGCCGCCGGACTGACGCTTATGTGCATGACCTTGATATTCAATATCGGCGGCTATCTGCTGCGAAAACGCTTCAGGGAGATCTACTGACATGCGGAAGCCCTCGCCATCCGACATCGAAGCGAAAGTCGCGGGCAATAAGAACCGCGACAAGTTATTCGGCGTGCTCGGCCTGCTTTCGACTTTCGTCGGCATGCTCACGCTGGCGGCCCTGCTGGCAAACTTGGCCATGGACGGCCTCGGCCGCTTGCAGCCCCATTTCTTCACCTCTTTTCCTTCGCGTTTTCCGGCTCAAGCCGGCATTCTTTCCGCATGGGTGGGCACCACGCTGGTAATGATTGTCACCGCCTTGACGGCCGTCCCGATCGGCGTCGGCGCCGGCGTTTACCTTGAGGAATATGCGCCCAAAAATTGGTTCACCGCGATCATCGAGATCAACATCGCGAATCTCGCCGGAGTGCCGTCCATTGTCTATGGCTTGATGGCGCTCGGTTTGTTCGTCTATCAGTTCAGATTCGGCCAGAGCATACTCTCGGCCGGGCTCACGCTTGCGCTGTTGATCCTGCCGATCGTCATCGTTTCGACGCGGGAATCCATCCGCGCGGTTCCGGGAAGCATGAGAGAAGCGGCTTACGCCCTCGGGGCGACCAAGTGGCAGACCACCAGCGATCACGTGTTGCCCTACTCCATGGGCGGCATCTTGACCGGCGTCATCATCGGCCTATCCCGGGCGATCGGCGAAACCGCGCCGCTCATCACCATTGGCGCACTCACTTTCATTGCATTCCTCCCCGATACGCCGGTCACAGCGGAATTTCCCTTTGTTTCTTTCGAATGGCTGTGGTCACCTTTCTCGGTCATGCCGATTCAAATGTTCAATTGGGTATCCCGGCCGCAGGCCGAGTTTCACCTCAACGCCGCCGCCACCGGTCTCGTATTGATGGTGATGACCCTGCTGATGAACGGCATCGCGATCTATTTCCGCTACCGTTTTCGCAAACGCATCAAATGGTAGCGCCGCAAGGTGAAAGACATTCCGGATGGAGGTAAGATGAGTGTTCCCGAAATGCAACGAGAAATCTCCGTGAGCCAGCCCGCCATGAAGCCAATGGACACCTCGAAACTCAAGCTGCAAACGGGCGAACCCCCGAGGAGCATCTTCGCCGTCGAAGGCGTCGACTTTTACTACGGCGACAATCGCGCTTTGAAATCCATCAAGCTGGAGATCGCCGAGAAAAAAGCCACCGCCTTCATCGGCCCTTCGGGCTGCGGCAAAACCACGCTGCTCCGTTGCCTCAACCGCATGAATGATTTGATCCTAAACACCCGAGTGGAGGGCGAAATCAAGCTCGACGGCAAGAATATCTACGATCCGTCCACGGACGTGATCAACCTGCGGCGGCGGGTCGGCATGATCTTCCAAAAGTGGAATCCATTTCCGAAAAGCATTTATGAAAACATCGTTTACGGATTGCGCATCGTCGGCGTGAACGATCGAGGCTATCTGGACGAAGTCGTCGAAAAAAGCCTGCGCCGCGCCGCCCTTTGGGACGAAGTCAAGGATAATCTTCACAAGAGCGCGGCGGACATGTCGGGGGGACAGCAGCAGCGGATTTGCATCGCGCGCGCGCTCGCCGTGGAGCCGGAAGTGCTACTTATGGACGAGCCCTGCTCGGCCCTCGATCCGATCTCGACGGCGAAGATCGAGGAGCTCATCCACGAGCTCAAGGATACTTTTACCATCGTCATCGTGACGCACAACATGCAGCAAGCCGCGCGGGTGTCCGACTATACGGCTTTTTTCTATCTGGGGGAATTGATAGAATTCGGCGAGACTGGCAAGCTGTTCACCGCTCCGGACAAACGCCAGACCGAAGACTATATCACCGGCCGTTTCGGTTGAGACGGAAAACGAGATTATGCAGAACGAACATACCGACAAACGCTACGAGGAAGAGCTTAAAAAGCTCAGGGAAGAGATTCTCTACATGGGCGGTCTGGTCGAGGATCAGATTCAAAAAGCGGTGAAGTCTTTGGTCGACCGCGATTCGGAATTAGCGCAGGTCATTATCGAGCGCGATCATGAAGTGAACCGCCTGGACGTCGACATCGACGAGCGCTGCATCAAGCTGCTGGCGCTCCATCAACCAGCCGGGCGCGATTTGCGCTTCATCACCACCGGATTGAAAATCACGACCGACCTGGAACGAATCGGCGACATGGCGGTGAATATTTGCGAGCGCGCGCTGGAGCTCAATCAGGAACCGCAGCTCAAGCCCTACATCGATATACCGCGCATGGCGCGCGTTTCGCAGCGTATGATCCGCGAAAGTCTGGACGCCTTCGTGCGCGAGGACACCGAACTGGCGCTCAAGGTCTGCAAGGATGATGACGAGGTCGACCAACTCAACGCGCAGATCTTCAGAGAAACGATTACCTTCATGCTGGAAAATGCCCAGACCATCAGCCGCGCCACCAAGATCAGCTCGGTATCGAAATATCTGGAACGGATCGCCGACCACGCGACCAACATAGCGGAAATGGTGATTTTCATGGTCAAAGGCAAGAGCATCCGCCATTTGAAAGAATTGCCGCCCTCGGTTTAGATCCCATGTCGAACACGCCGAAAAAAATTTTGGTCGTCGAAGACGAGCCGGACATTCGCAAACTAGTCCAATACAATTTGGTCCAGGAACGCTACAAGGTCTTTGAAGCCGAGGATGGCGAGCAGGCAATCAAAATTGTCCAGCGCGACAAACCCCATTTGGTGATTCTCGATCTGATGCTGCCGGGTTTGTCCGGCTTGGAGGTTTGTAAGCAGCTCCGGGAGCGGCCCGAAACCGCCAAATTGCCGATCCTCATGTTGACGGCGAAAACCGGCGAAGCCGATCGTGTCGTGGGCCTGGAAATGGGCGCCGACGATTACTTAGCCAAGCCGTTTAGCCCGCGCGAGTTGGTCGCCCGCGTGCGCGCGATTCTGCGCCGTGCCAATGGCGTCGCTCAGTCCGAACAAATACCCGCCTACGACAAAGGTGAGCTCAAAATCGATTTCACGACCTACGAAGTTTTTGCCCGCGGCAAATCGATCAAGCTCACCCTCAAGGAGTTTGAACTTCTGCGCTTTCTCGTCCAGAACCCCAACCGCGTGTTGAATCGCGACCAACTGCTCGATCGGATTTGGGGTGGTGACACATTCGTCACGCCGCGCACGGTGGACGTCCACATCCGCCGGTTGCGCAAAGCGATTGAAAAGGACGATAGTAACCCAAAATGGATTCTTACCTTGCGCGGCGTCGGTTATAAGTTCGATGAAAAGGCTTTGGAACAATAGTCTCGTCGCCAAGGTCTTTCTATCCTACCTCGCCGTCGTAGCTCTGCTTTTTGCCGGCTTCTATTTCTTCTCGAACAAGCTCATCCGCCAGCTTTACATTGACACGCTCAGCGGACGCATGGAGCAGGAAGCGCATTTGCTCAGCCAGGTATTGCCGTACGATATCGAGGGCGGCGAACTCGACGTTCGATGTCGCCAGCTGGCCGGTGAGTTAGGCTCCCGCATTACAGTCATTGACCTCGACGGCAAGGTGCTCGGCGATTCTGGCGAGATATCCGCAAAGATGGAAAATCACGCCAATCGTCCGGAGGTCATCGAGGCCAAACAAAGCGGCGCCGGCGGTGCGATTCGCCACAGCGCCACCGTCGGTTATGACATGCTCTATCGCGCCTTTTACCAAACCGGCGTGCAACATGCGCGCATCGTCCGCGTCGCGATGCCGTTGAAGGATGTCGAAGGGGTCATTCGGAGCATTCGATATTCCCTCCTTACCGGCTTGCTGCTCGCGTCGAGCGTCGGATTGTTTCTAGCCTGGTGGTTATCGCGCCACCTGAGTCGGCGCGTCGAGCGGCTTGTCGAGTTCACCGGTAAAATTACCGAGGGCTCATTGCCGCAAGACTTCTTCCCTAGCGGCAGTCGCGACGAGATCGCTTTGCTGGAACGCCACCTAAATCAGATGAGCGCGAAAATCCGCGCGGACATTCAGGAGATTGTCAGTGAAAAAGACAAATCCGAGTCGATTCTGCGCTGCATGATCGAAGGGGTGTTGGTGCTTGATCCCAAAGGGCAGGTCATGATCATCAACGATCAGGCGAAAACCATGTTCCATGTTCCCTCGGGCCGACATCTGTACGGCGTGTCGGTACTGGAGCTCAGCCGCCACCCCGAAATGCACGCTATCCTGCAGCAAGTGCTGAAGCTGAATTTCACCAGTGATTGGTTTTCCAAGGAAGTCGAGCTTGACGACTCGCGCTGGTTTAGTATCAATGCCGTACCGTTGCGGACTACCCTTGGGGTATCGCTGGGATCGATCGTGGTCTTCCATGACATCACCGAGATCAAAAGGTTGGAAACCATCCGCGCCGATTTCGTCGCCAACGTGTCGCATGAGCTGCGAACCCCGTTAACGGCCATACGCGGTTACATCGAAACCTTGCTGCACGCGCCCCCCAGCGATGCCGCCGATAGGCGCCAGTTTCTCGAAATCATTGACCGCCATTCAGAGCGGCTCAGCCGCTTGACCGAAGATCTGCTGATTTTATCGGACCTGGAATCAGGCAACATCCAGCTCGCGCTTCATCCGCTGGACGTGTGTCACTTGATCCAGCGGGTCAGCGAAGTTTTCTGGGATCAAGCCGCGAAGAAAAACATCAAACTGACGCAGCGGGTCGAGCCCGGCATCGCGAAAGTCTCCGGCGATCTGGACCGCCTGCAGCAACTGTTTATTAATCTGGTCGACAATGCCGTCAAGTACACACCGCCCGGCGGCGAGGTATCGCTGAGCGCTGCTCCCTTCGTCGGATCCAACGGTTCGGAGCAAATCGAGATCGCGGTTCGCGACAGCGGCCCGGGCATTCCGGAAAAAGATTTGCCGCGGTTAACCGAACGCTTTTACCGCGTCGACAGAGCCCGCTCGCGCGATCTCGGCGGCACCGGCCTGGGCCTGGCCATCGTCAAGCACATCGTCCAGGCCCATGGCGGCGAGCTGACCATCGAGAGCGTGATCAACCAAGGCACCACGGTGCGCGTGCGGCTGCCCGTCGCCGCGGCCAATGGCAACGCCGGTGAATCCGTTCTCTTCTTATGCACGGGCAACTCGTGCCGGAGCCAGATGGCCGAAGGATTTGCGCGTCATCTTGGCAATGGCCGCTACCGATTCTTCAGCGCGGGAATCGAACCAAAAGGCATTCATCCCCTCGCCGTCCGCGTGATGAACGAAGTCGGCATCGATATCACGCGACAAAGCTCCAAGACGCTGGCGAATATCCCTCTCGATTCGGTCGACCAGGTCATCACGCTTTGCGGCGACGCCGCCGAGAAATGCCCCACATTGGGCGGAAAAGTAAAGCGAACCCATTGGCCGCTGGCCGATCCGGCGCTGGCGCGGGGTGATGAGGAACAAGTCCTCCAGGTTTTCCGGCAGGTACGCGACGAGCTTCGCTCCCGCATCGAGAATCTGTTTTCCTGAGCCCGCGCCTTTGCATTTTCGCGGTTGAAGGGATTTGCCACGCGTGCTAGATTCCATCGCGTTCTATCTTCCCGATTGCAAAACTCAACGTAAAGACGATTTGGAGCAGCAGCTATGGCCAAATTTCAATTTTTGCCGGCCGAAACGAAGTTCTACGAGTGGTTCGAAAAGGCCACTGCCAATCTGCTCGAAGCCGCCGACGCCCTGCAAGACATGCTCGACAATTACGAACACGTAGAGTCGAAAGTCGCGCGCATCACCGAACTGGAACATCGCGGCGATTTCATCGTCCACGAAGTAATGCATCTTCTGATGCACACCTTGATCGTGCCGCTCGACGGCGAAGATATCGAGCGCTTGATTTCGGCCATGGACGACGCATTGGATGCCATCGAAGCCACCGCCGTGCGCATGGTGATCTTTCGCGTCGAAGCGCCCACCGAACGGGCGCGCCAGTTGGCTCAATTGATTCGCAGCGGCGCCGCCGAACTGCACGAAGCCATGCCCAACCTGCGCGAAAAGAAGAATTTTCGGCTCGTCGAGGAGCATATCAAGGAGATCAATACCATCGAGAACAACGGCGACCGGGTGTTGCGCGAAGCGCTGGTCGACATCGTCAACCACAAGGACGACTTGTTTAACCTGATCCGCTGGAAAGAAATTTACGAGATGCTCGAAGAAACCACCGACCGCATGGAAGACATCGCCGATGTCCTGCAACGGGTAATTATCAAAAATGGCTGAGCCAATTTTTATCCTGACGATTCTGATCATCGTCGTCGCCCTCGCGTTCGACTACGTCAACGGCTTTCACGACGCCGCCAATTCGATTGCCACAGTGGTATCGACAAGAGTCCTGACGCCGCTTCAAGGGGTAGCATGGGCCGCGTTTTGGAACTTTATCGCCGCATTTACATTCGGCACCGCCGTCGCCAAAACCGTCGGCAGCGGTTTACTCGACGTCAGGCAGATCGACTCCTTCGTCATTTTGGCGGGTCTGTTCGGGGCCATTGTGTGGGACCTCATCACTTGGCAGGTGGGGCTGCCGACCAGCTCGTCACACGCGTTGATCGGCGGGTATGCCGGCGCCGGCATCGCCAAGGCCGGGCTCGGAGTCCTTTTACCCGGGGGTTGGATCAGTACTTTGATATTTATTGTCATCGCGCCGCTGCTGGGAATGGGGCTGGGAATGCTCAACCTCATGGGGATTCTGAATATCTTCAAGCGCTCGAGTCCCGCGAGCGTCGATCACATTTTTAGGCGCGGGCAATTGATCTCGGCGGCTGCCTATAGCCTCGGCCATGGCACCAATGACGCGCAAAAGACCATGGGCATTATCGCCGGTACACTGTTTATCGTGCCGGAATACCACCACCTGGTGAGCGATGAAATGGGCCAATTGCTCATTCCCTTCTGGATTGTCCTAATGGCGCATGCGGCCATCGGGCTGGGCACCTTATCCGGCGGATGGCGTATCGTTCATACCATGGGGTCGCGCATTACCCGATTGACGCCGATGGCGGGTTGCGCTGCCGAGGCTGCCGGGGCGATTACACTGTTCGGCGCCGCCCACTTCGGCATTCCGGTGTCCACGACGCACACCATCACCGGCGCTATAGTCGGCGTCGGCTCACTACGCCGGCTGCGCTCCGTGCGCTGGAACGTCGCGGGTCGCATCGTCTGGGCCTGGGTACTGACGATACCGGCCTCTGCGGCGATCGCGGCGTTTTCCTGGCTGTTGATTGATGTTCTGCGAAAGGTCTTTTAAAGAGGGCCGATTTCTCGGGTCGAAGCGCCGGTCAGATTTCCCGTCGGCCCTCGAGCGCTTTGCCGAGCGTCACCGCATCGGTATATTCGAGATCTCCGCCCATCGGTAATCCGCGGGCTATTCGCGTCACCGCCACTCCGAGGGGCTTGATCACTTTGGAAAGATAGAATGCCGTCGCTTCACCGTCCATGGTTGGATTGGTCGCCACGATCACTTCTTTGACCGCGCCGTCGCGTAAACGTTCGAGCAACTCCTTGATTCGCAGCGCATCGGGGCCGACTCCGTCGAGCGGTGAAATCGTGCCGTGGATCACATGATAAAGACCGCGGTACTCCTGTGATTTCTCCACGGCAATCAGGTCGGCCGGCTCTTCGACGACGCAGATTTTATCGCCCTCCCGCTCGGCGTTGCGGCATATCCCGCAAAGAACCCCATCTTCGTTATCGGTGGTCACTTCGCTAAAACCGAAACAACGCCGGCAAAGTCCCATCTCCTGGCGGAGTTTGCCGATGCTGTCGGAGAGACGCAGAACGTCGTCCTTATTCGTCTTCAGCAAGTGAAAGGCCAACCGTGCCGCAGTTTTTTCTCCGATTCCCGGTAGTCTTGAGAGTTCGTGAACGAGACGAGCGAGAGGGGCGGGATAGAGGGTCATGGCATCAGTCCTGGAATCTTTAATCCTCCGGTGAGCTTGCTCATCTCACTCGAGGCCAATTCGCGCGCCTTGCGCATGCCATCGTTAACCGCCGCGAGCATAAGGTCTTCCAACATTTCCTTCTCGGACGGATTGATCACTGACGCTTCTATCTGCACTGCGGTAATATTGAACTGACCGTTGACGGTGACTTGAACCATGCCCCCGCCGGCGGAGCCCTGAACCGTTTTGTTGGCAAGTTCTTCTTGAATCTTCGCCATCCGGGATTGCATCTCTTGGGCTTGCTTTAAAAGGTCACCCATTGCGCCAATACTCGCCATTTTATTTCTCCTGCGTCTGGGAATCGCGCGGTCAGTTTAAGTTGCGGCCCAGATTAGCCATTGTCCCGTCGCACATTGCGCACCGCTCCGCCGAAAATGCGCAAAGCCTCATTCACCATCGGACTGCGGTCTGCGCTTGGATTGGCCGGACTCGTTGTCGCACCGGACTCGCGCACGACTTCCGCCAGCTGGCTGACGATTTGCACATTCACGTCCTGGCCAAAAAACTTCCTGGCGTGTTCCTTGAGAGTGACCAGATTATCGCCGTCGAGCAAAAAAGCCAGATGATGGCGCTCGGATACGCCGATTCTCAGTCGCCCCGGCACCATTTCCAGCGGCTGGGCCGCATTGAGGTGCGACGCCAAAAATTTTTGTTCCTTGCCGACGGCGGCAACAAAATCGCGCCAGGAGTCTTCTCCTGTCGCGGGCGGCAAGGGATCTATCGGCACAGCGGGCGCAGCCTCCGGCGGCGAAACCGCCTTCTCCCGCACTGCCGGCGTCGTGTGATCTTTAACGATAGCTGTCGCCGGAATCTTGCTCTCAAGCCTCTCCAGGCGATCAATCAGTTCAGCGACCGGTAACGTCTGCGGCAAGCTGGCCAAGCGTATCAACACGCTCTCCAGCGCAAATCGCGGCGTCGACGAATGCATAACTTGGTCGTCCCCGGCGGCCATGAAGTCGAGGTAATCGAGCAGCGTTTCAAGCGCCAGTGTCCCGGCTTGGGCGGCGAGATCGGAAATTTCTTGATCGGGCAGATCTAATAACAGCGTACTTGCGCCGGCGCTCAATTCCTTGGGCCCGGACGAAGCGTTAACGTTACCCGCGAGGCGCGCGACTAGTAGATTCCTAAAATGCTCAACCAGATCGCGCGACAGACGGTTGATATCACGCCCTTGCTGTACCACCCCCGCGATCAGCTCCACGCATTTTTGTGGGTTGCCCCCAAGCACCGCGGCAGAAATCTCGTAAAGTGTACGCCGCTCGGCGAGTCCGAGTACCTCCTGCAGCAACACTTCATCCACTGGAACAGTCTTGCCTTTGGCATCACCGGGCTCGGCCATCGCAAGAACCTGCTCCAACAAGGACTGCGCATCGCGCATGCTGCCGTCCGCTTCGCGCGCCAGCAACACCAGTGCTCCTTCGGTAATGTCGAGGCCCTCGCTTTTGGCAATCGCGCCGAGCCGCAAAATGAGTTCTCGCAGCTGAATACGGCGAAAATCGTAGCGCTGGCAGCGCGAGAGTATGGTTGCCGGCAAGCGATGCGGTTCGGTGGTGGCCAGGATGAATTTTACCGATGGCGGCGGCTCCTCGAGAGTTTTCAACAGCGCGTTGAAAGCGTCTTTGGTCACCTGATGAACTTCGTCGATGATATAGATCTTGAAGCGCCCGTGCGCTGGTTGATAGCGCACGTTGTCGATAATCTGGCGTATTTCGTCGATGCCGCGATTGGAAGCCCCGTCGATTTCTAAAACGTCGATGGAGCTTCCCTGAGAAATTTCCCGGCATTGGCTGCATTCGTTGCACGGGTTGGGAGTCGGCCCCTTTTCGCAGTTCAGCGCCTTGGCGAGAATCCGCGCGGCGGTGGTTTTCCCGACCCCGCGTACGCCGGTAAAAAGATAGGCGTGCGCAATGCGATCGGCGCTAATAGCGTTTTGCAGGGTTCGGGTAATGTGCTCTTGACCCGCAATGTCGGCGAAACTTTGCGGGCGCCATTTGCGTGCGATTACCAGGTAAGACATACAGCCCAAGCGGGATGGAAAACAGCCCTGGACGCGCCGGCGATCGATTGACTCCTCATTCCGGGGTGCCCATTGCTGACAGCTAGGTTGCCCCGTGGCACAGGGGCTGATCCGTTACCGCTGCTTCCTTCCGGACCTGACGGAGTTCACGGCGCCGCCTTGCACAGGACCTAACTATCAGCAATCGACATCCCACTCGGCCGGCGCAAAGACTTCGGCCGTAAACGAGCTAACTGGCGGAGAGGGAGGGATTCGAACCCTCGGTACCCTTATTAGGGGTACACACGATTTCCAGTCGTGCACCTTCAACCGCTCGGTCACCTCTCC
>CAMLCX010000061.1 GCA_946478635.1 uncultured Pseudomonadota bacterium | reverse complement strand
GTGTATCGCAGCAGGTCGATACGTTCTAATTTTGCATAGTTAATTTTTAACTAGTATTTGAGTTCGAGATCTCCCGTCGGCTCGCCCGGTTTCCAATCGGAAGGGCACAGCCGCTCGGTGCGCAGCGCCTTGAGTACACGCAGCGTTTCTTCCACGCTGCGCCCCACGTTGACGTGGCTCGCGACCTGGTAGGAAATCACCGCAGAGGCATTGATAATGAAGGTGGCGCGTAGCGAGACGTTTTCCTTTTCATCGAGCGCGCCGTAGGCTCGGCTGAGCGTACGGTCGGTGTCGCTCAGCAGCGGAATTTCCAATCCGCCCAATTCCACCGCCCAAGCGCGATGGCTCTCAACGTCATCAACGCTCACCCCGAGAATAGCGGCATTTTCCGCCGCGAATTCCTTGGCCGCCTTGCTGAAACCGACCACTTCGGTCGGGCAGATAAATGTGAAATCAGCGGGGTAAAAAAACAGCACGAGCCACTTACCCTTGTACTTCGACAGCGAGTAATCCGTGACCGCGCCTTGAAAGAAACCTTTGATCTTGAAATCCGGCGCCCTGTCGCCGATTCGCAACGCATTCATGGTAAGTGCCCCGGAGCCATCAAGAAATATTTTGCCAGAGCGAAAAGGCCGCTTTGTGATTCGATGACGGCGTCGAAGTAAACCAATTTTCATCGACATTGCCGGGCTTGAGCAAACCGAAAAAGTAAATGCGCAGCATCTGCTCGATGAGCTGTGGGAACGGCAAGTCGCGTTTGGGCTGGTACCAGGTGTAAATCCAGTTCATCATGCCGAACAGCGCGAACGTGGCGACCCGCAAGTCGATCGCCCTGCCGCCGTCCGGGCCCGGCAATTGGCCGATCAGGTCGACGATGACCTTCACATAACGGCGTCTGAGCACGCGAATCTTGTCTTGAAAGTCGCCCGTCAGGGATTCGTCCTCGTGCGCCATGACTTTCATTTCCGGCATATTGTGCAAAAAGAAACTGAGATGATTTTCGGCGAAAACACGGATCCGCGCTCGCGCATCCAACTGCGGATCCGCCGCCCGTTCCCAACGCTGCAGCAAGGTCACGAAGCAGCGCTCCTGGATCAAGTAAAGCAATTCCTCTTTGGTCGTAAAATAGTAGTACAAGCCGGAGAGGCTCATCTTGGTGGCGCGGGCAATGTCGCGCACCGAGGTATGATGGAAGCCTTTTTCGGCAAAAATCTTGGCTGAAGTCTTAAGGATCAGCTGAAGTTTTTCGTCGTAGTGGCGAGTGGCGGCCTCGAGACGATTGACCATGGGTAGTTGGGATCTTTGCAAATCGTTCTCGGGGTGTCAACTTTCGTTTCGGTCCGCTTGGGGCAGTCGGCCAATTAGTCGTCAATCGTCCTGCGGGGCTCCGAACCAAGCCGTGAAATATTTTTTCATCCGTGGGCTCTATCCTAGACGGCTGCGCCATCGCTTTCGTGGGCGGCAAAGAGCATCGCGCGCTCGATCGCCAGTCCAAGCTCCTCACCTTCTTTATAGATCGTCTTCGGGGTTTGGACCCGCAGCACAGCGCCACCCGCTCTGACTTTATAATCAATCAGATGTCCGGAATAGTTGCTTACCTCTACTCGACAGCGGATCGGACCCGCCGGGCTCAAAGAGATGTCCTCGGGGCGTACCGCCACGACGCACTCGCCGGCAAGACCGCTTCGGTCAACGACGGTAAGGCGATGGCCGCCGAGAAATTCAACCGTGGCTGCTTCTCCGCTCCGGCTGACGATGCGGCCGGGAAAGAAGTTCATGAGGCCGATGAAATCAGCGACGAAGCGGTCGGCTGGATGAGTATAAATTTCGGCCGGCGCGCCGACCTGGACGAGGCGGCCGGCGTTCATGACGGCGAGCCGGTCCGACATTGCCAGCGCTTCGGTCTGGTCATGGGTGACGTAAAGAATTGGGATGCCGGTGCGGCGCTGCAAGTCCTTCAGCTCGAACCGCATCTGCTCGCGCAATTTCGCGTCGAGATTGCTCAGCGGCTCATCGAGCAGGAGCACTTCGGGCTCCTTGATCAAGGCCCGCGCCAATGCAACCCGCTGTTGTTCTCCACCGGAAAGCTGGCTCGGATAGCGATCCGCCAGCCTTTCGAGACCGACGGTGTGCAAAGACTCTTCAAGCTTTGTTTCGATGACCTCTTTCGCCAGCTTCTTGAGCTTCAACGGATAAGCGACGTTGTCATGAACGGTCATGTGCGGCCAGACGGCGTAATTCTGGAACACCATGCCGATGGGCCGGAACTCAGTGGGCACGTTGATTCCGTCTGCCGTCGAATTCACGCGCGTTTCGCCGATGTAAATTTCCCCCTGGGTGGGTTCCTCAAGCCCAGCGACACAGCGCAGGACCGTGCTCTTGCCGCAACCGCTCGGCCCGAGCAGCGAAAAAAACTCTTTGTCACCGACGGAAAAAGTTACTGCGTCGGCAGCGACAACTTTGCCGTACCTCTTGGCCAAATTGATAATCCGGATCTTTTCCATGCCGCTCAAAACCCCGCGACACCGCCGGTTAGCCTTCGGATAATCATGTTTCCAAGTATCAATAGACCCATGACTATCGAAGCCAGCGCGGCGGCGATCTCTCGATACCCCGCATCCTGCAGATTGTAGACGACCACTCCGATCGTCTCCGTGTGATAAGCGTAGAGGAGAATCGACACCGTAAGCTCGCGCAGGGCAGGCATGAAAACCAGAATCCAGCCGGCAATCATTCCCGGCCGCGCCAGCGGCAAGATAATATCGCGCAAGCGCGGGAATAATCTTGCGCCCGAAGCCTTGGCGGCTTCTTCGAGCGAGTCGTGCACTTGCTGCAGCGTGGAATTCGTCGTTCTCACGGCAAATGGGAGATAGACCGCCAGGTAGGCCACCAGGATAATCCACAAGGTGCCATAAAGACTCACCGGCGGTCTCGCCCATGCCAGGATCATGGCGATGGCAATGACGGTGTGGGGCACGGCGTAAGGAATGGTGGCGAGAAAGTCGAGTACGCGGCTGCCCCTTAGTCTTGCCTTAACGTGCAAATAGGAAATTATGGTGCCCACAAACATGGCCGCCGTGGCCGACACAGCGCCGAGAAACAAACTGTTCATGATCGCTCTCTGCGCCGTTTCAAACTTGATCACATAATCGAAATTGCTCAGCGTCAGGTTGGCGGCGCTGATCGGCGCGCCCCAGTAGCGCATCAGCGCCGTCAGCACCATGGAAAGAATAGGCAGGATGGAAATAAAGATAACCATCGCAGATGTCAAAAAAAATAGCGGATAGCGGATGGACCGAAGTTTGAGTTCAGAGGGGTGAACCGCCTTGCCGGAAATAACCGCGAAGCGGCTCTCGCCCCTTTGAATGCCGAATTGAAGCGCCATCGTGACTAGCGCGACCAGCACGAGCATGCTGGACAGGGCCGTGGCCAGGCCGAAATCGGGAATCGCCAAGGCGTAATAGATGCTCGTGGTAAGAACGAAGAATCTTGCCCGCATACCCAGAAGCGCCGGTATTCCGAAATTGGCGAGAGCTCCGATAAACGCCAATAAGCCGCCCGCCATAATCGCGGGCAGAACCAAAGGCAAGGTTATCTCGCACATAATTTGGTAGGTGTTGGCCCCCGATGCACGTGCCGCCTCTTCAAGACTCGCGTCCATACGCTCCAACGCGCCTGCGACGGTAATAAAAACTAGAATGAAGTAGTGCACGGTGAGGACGAAAACAATGCCGCCGGCGCTATAGATGTTCCAGGGCACGGTTGCGAAGCCAAAAACTTGCAGGACTAACCTGGCGAGGTAGCCTTGAGGGCCCAAAAGCTGGATCCAGGCAATTGCCGCAAAAAACGACGGGAGCGCGTAGGGCAAAACCAACAAGGTGCGCAATATCTTTTTGCCGGGAAGATCGGTGCGTATCACTAGAAAGGCTAGAAGCGTGCCCAACACCATGCACATTGCCGCAGTGGCGCAAGAGATCCAGACCGAATTCAGAAGAGCCCGATAATAACTCGGATAGGAAAAAACCTTTTGATAGCTTTTTAGAGAGAGAACGCCGGCGTCCAGAAAACTTCTAAACAGAACTTGCCAGAGCGGATAAATGACGATGAGTAAAACAAAGACACCGGCCGCCGCCATCAACAGATAGCGGCGGTCGAAGTTAGCAGCGGTCGTTCGCACAACTTGAAGCGCGCCGAGCCGGTTACTGAAGCATCAGCTTCTCAAATTTTTCCCGGATCGCTGGAGCGTTGTCGGCCGCCCATTCATAGGGAATCGGCATGAATTTGATCTGCTTAGCCGAGGGCTGTCCTGCCGGCGGTTTGACGTCGCCGCGTACGGGTATCACCTCCTGCTTGACCAGGAATTCCTGGCCTTCCTTCGACAACACGTAGTCGACAAAGGCTTTGCTGCCGTTGGGGTTTTTGGTTCCCTTGATGATCGCGATCGGGCTGGGAACCGAGATGGCGCCGTCCGACGGCCAAACAATCGCGAGCGGCGCGCCCTTCTTGATCAAACCCGCGACAATATAATCTAGCGTCATGGCAATGCCGAATTCCTTCCCCGCCAAAGCGGTTGCGGCTTCAGAGTTGCCGCGTACGATGGCCACTCCCTTGGCCCTTGCCCGCTCGAACCAGCCCCAACCATCCTTTTGCACAAAGGCTGCAACCGTGACGAAATTGGAACCGGAATAGAGCGGGTTACCCATCGCCGCTTTTTTACCGACATCGGGGAACTCCTTCCAGGACTTCGGCGCCTCCTTGAGCGGCATCACTTCGGTGTTCACCGCAATGATCATGTTGATCAGCCGCCCCGCGGTAAAAAGTCCTTTCGGGTCCTTGAGATCGGCAGGAATCGCCTTCGCCTCCGGAGAAATATAGCTGTACAGCTCGCCGCGCTTTCTAAGATCATAATAAACAGGAGCATCGGCAAGCCAGAGCAGGTCGGCGCGAATTCCACCGACCTCGCGCTCGGCGGCAATTTTGGCGCCCACCTCGGTGCTGCCGGCGCGATAGATTTCCACTCTAATGTCCGGGCGCTTTTTCATAAAAGCATCGGCAAATCGAGTCGCGAGCTCCTGCGGCACGGAAGTGTAGAGAAGCACGCGGCTCGGCGCTTTGGCCTGGGCAAAAGCGCCCGCGGCGCTCAACAGGATCAGCCCGATAATGCCCATCGCTGTGAAACTTGACCGACAATTAAGTCTATTCATGGCTTCACCTCGTCGTTGTTTTTAGCTGCCTTGCAACTTCGCCAATTGCGCATTGAGAAACGTCGTCGATTTCTGCACCATTCCCAGTTCGTCCTTGGGATCCCATCCTTCGATGACCAGCGCGCCGTCATATTTTTCTTTGAGCGCCTGTAGCACCGGGCCGAACGCAATTTCCCCCTGCCCCATGAGCACATGAACCTTGCCGTTTTTGGTATCGCTGATGTGGATGTGGCTGATTTTCCGCAGAGCGCGAATAAACTCCACCACATCCATGACCGTGTGGGCGTGCGATATGTCGAAGGTCACGCCAAAATTCTCCATGGCGACAGCATCGATAATCTGGTTGGCAATCTCCGGATGAATCACCACTTCCTTGTTACGCTTCTCCATCGTCTCCATCGCAATAATCAGGCCCAGTTCTTTCCCTCTCTTGGCGAAGCGGTCACAGGCGCTGATCTGCATGTCCCAGATCCCGTCCGGCGCGTCCTGCCGGCCCGTGAGGTAGCCCGGGTGAATCGTGATTACCTTGGCGCCCATCGCCGCCGCTTCCTCAATGCCTTGGATCACCTGGCGGATGGATTCTTCCCGGATGCCTTGGTTACTCGAAGTGATATTGAGGTCACCGATAGGCCCATGAACCGATAGCTTGAGGCCCGACTGACGCAGTCTTCGTAACAGATCGCCCCTGTCGTCGCGCCAGAGATGCTCGGTCCAAACCTCGAGCCAGGACACGCTTTGCGCGCGCGCCAAATCGATCACGTCACCGAGTGGATGGGACTTAAAGAGCAGGCTCGAAATCGCAGTTTCCATGAAATTCCCTCCTTATTTCCGCTATCTAACTGCCTCCGGAGAGCGCTTGTCAAATAAATTTTCGATATTCCAGCGAATCAAAACGCCAGTCCGTAGCGCTTCAACTCCTCTCGCAATCGCACCGCCTCGCCGCGCCGATAGATAATAACGTTGACGCCGAGTTCTCGAGCCGGATTCGCATAGGCATCATTGTCGTCGATGTATACGAGTTCTTCCGGGCGCACGCCGGATTTTTCAATCATGATCTCAACAAACTCACGCTCGGGTTTAGTCATATGAAAATCAAAAGAATAGATTTCGATGTTGAACAAATGGCGGAAGCGGTACTTCTCCTCAAGAAAATCCACGCGGCTCCTGATATTTCCCGAAAATACGATGACCGAATATTTTTTTCGCAAAGTTGCAATCAGCGCGTATATGTCCTCATCCAAAACGTAACCGTTATACCATGCCTGTTGGATCAAGCGGCAATCATAATTCGGCGGCAGTTGCTGCTCTGCCCACTGCCAAAATTCGGCGTCGGACAGGAGTCCTTTCCGCAATAAAATGCTTTTTGGCGACGATAAGATTGCTCCGACTATTTTCGGATCGTAGTGATGGCGCGCGGCCAAATTATCGAGAGCCACGGATTTTCCTTCCGAAAACAGCACCCCACCGAGGTCAACGACCACAGTTTTGATCATTTAATGCTCCTCAAAGAATTATCGCTCGAAGGGAAAAAATATTCCAATTTTCGGCCTTACGGGCCTAAATTAAAAACAAAATCCCGTTCACGAAAGCGCCGCAACTCGCGGAAAACCTTCCTTGAATCGCCTCCTACCATGGTGTATTCCTAAAGCTCAACCCGCCATGAATTTTGACCATGTCATCGTCGAGAAAGACGGCGCGATCGGAGTGGTGACGCTCAACCGGCCGCAGGCGCTGAACGCGCTTTCCTATGCTCTGGTCAAAGACCTCTCGCTGGCCATGCAGGAGCTCGACCGGGACAAGGAAGTTCGCGTCATCATCGTCACCGGCGGGGAGAAAGTGTTTGCCGCGGGCGCCGACATCAAGGAAATGGCCGATCGCGGCCCCTTCGACGAGCGCATTCACGAGCGGCTCGGCTACCGCGATCAGATCAACAAAATCACCAAACCCGTCATCGCCGCGGTCAGCGGTTTTGCGCTCGGCGGCGGCTGCGAGCTGGCGATGAGCTGCGACATCATCATCGCCTCGGAAACGGCGCGCTTCGGCCAGCCGGAAGTCAATCTTGGCATCATTCCGGGCAGCGGCGGCACTCAACGACTGACCCATGTCGTCGGCAAACACCGCGCCATGGAAATGGTATTGACCGGCGATATTATCAGCGCAGCGGATGCCGAGCGATTCGGCCTGGTCAATCGCGTGGTGCCGGTCGAGTTGTTGTTGGAAGAAGCGAAAAACATCGCCAAAAAAATCGCCGCCAAACCCGCGCTCGCGATCAAAGAGGCGAAAGAAGCCGTGCTCAAGGCGGCCAACACGGCGCTCGACGAAGGTCTGGAATTCGAGCGCAAGGCATTTTATCTCCTGTTTGCCTCCGAAGACCGTAGCGAGGGGATGAAAGCGTTTCTCGAAAAGCGCAAGCCCGAGTTCAAAGGCAAATAACCGAGCGAGACTCACCGTGGCTCCGGAAACCATCCTCTACGAGAAAAATCAAGGCGTCGCGACGATTACGCTCAACCGGCCGCAGGCGCTCAACGCCTTCGTGCCCGAGATGAACAAGGAAATTCTCGAAGCGCTGCGCGACGGTGAGCGCGACAAGGAAGTGCGCTGTTTCATGATCACCGGCGCGGGCAGAGCATTTTGCGCGGGGCAGGATTTAAAGGGCAGGACGCCGGAGCAGAAAGGCTCTCTGGGCGCGTCGCTGCGGGAAAAGTACAATCCGATGATCCGGCAGATCCGCCAGATGGAAAAGATCGTCATCGCGGCGGTGAATGGCGTCGCCGCCGGCGCCGGCTGCAATTTCGCGCTGGCCTGCGATCTGCGAGTGGCCTCCGAAGAAGCCAAGTTTATTCAGTCGTTCGTGCGTGTCGGGCTGGCGCCGGATTCCGGCGGCAGCTTTATCCTGCCCCGGCTCGTCGGTGTGAGCAAAGCCATGGAGTTGCTCTTGCTCGGCGATACTCTGGATGCCAGAGAGGCGCAGCGCATCGGCCTAGTCGCGCGGGTTTTTGCGGCGACGGAATTTGCCGCATCCGCTCGCGCCCTTGCCGAGCAGGTTGCCCGCGCGCCGCGCGGCGTTGGCTTGATTAAACGGGCCGTCAATCACGCCAACCTTGCGAACTTGGAAAATGATCTGGAGTACGAGGCTCACCTGCAGGAGATCGCCGGCCGCAGCTCCGACTATGACGAAGGAGTGAGAGCCTTTTTGGAAAAACGCGCGCCGGTGTTTACCGGGAAATAGTCTCGCGTCTAGAGTCTCGGGTCTTGAATTTTTGAACCCTGGACTCGGGACGCTGGACTCCAGACTGAAAATTTTATGGCCAACAAATCGGAAAAAATTGCCGTGCTCGGCGCCGGCACCATGGGCGCGGGCATCGCCCAGGTCGCTGCCCAGGCGGGCTTCGAGACGCTGGTCTACGACGTCAAGCAGGAATTTATCGACGCCGGCATGAATCGCGTAAAAAATTTTCTCACCGGTAGTCGCGAACGCGGCAAGCTCAGCGCCGAGCAGGAAAACGAAATTCTCGATCGCTTCCGCACCTCGACAAAACTCGAGGACTGCAACGGCTCGACGCTGGTGATCGAAGCGGCGCCGGAAAAGCTCGACTTGAAGCGCGACATTTTCAAACAGCTCGACTCGATCTGCGCGCCGGAAGCACTTCTGGCCAGCAACACATCGTCGTTCAGCGTCACGGCCATCGCGGCCAGCACGCAGCATCAAGAGCGCGTTCTCGGCTTGCATTTTTTCAATCCGCCGCCGCTGATGGCGCTGGTTGAAGTGATTCAAGGCGACCGCACCAGCGCAGCAACGGTTGAGAAAGCGACCGAGCTCATGCGCGCCATGGGCAAAACTCCCGCCCGCGCCAAAGACACGCCCGGCTTTATCGTCAACCGCGTGGCGCGGCCGTTTTACAACGAGGGGCTGCGCATTCTCGGCGACGGCGAAGCGTCGGTGGAAACCATAGATCGCATCATGAAGGATGCGGGCAATTTTCGCATGGGCCCCTTCGAGCTCATGGATTTGATCGGCAACGACATTAATTTCGCGGCGACTGAATCGTTATACCGCTCATTTTTTGAGGATCCGCGTTTTCGGCCGAGCCCGATCCAGCAACGCATGGTGATGGGCGGCAATCTGGGACGAAAGACCGGCCGGGGTTTTTACAATTATGGCAAAAAATAGTCTCGCCATCGCCGGCAAAAACCGCATTGCCGAGGAGTTGTTCGCCCTCAGCCGCGAAAGAAGCGTTGACGCGACGCTTTGGACCGAGACAGCTTCGCTGGCGCCCACAATAAACTGCGTCATCGATGCCGAGAGCGGCGACGAAGATCGCAAACGCGCCTTGCTGCAGCGGCTCGACTCGGCTTTGCCTCCTGCTTCGCTGATCGTCACTTCATGCTTGCGATTCGGCACGACGCGTATGGCTTCGTGGTTGAAAAATCCTGAGCGCCTGGTCGGCTTCGCCACTTTTTTCCCCTTGAAAGACCGCAAGCTGATCGAGCTCGCCGGCGGCTTGCGCACGAAGGAGAACTTTCTCTTGCAAGCCGAAGAGCTATTTAAATCGCTCGGCAAGGAAACTGTCCGCGTCAAAGATACTGCGGGTCTTACCTTTCCGCGCATTTTGAGCTTAATTATCAATGAAGCCGCGCGCAGCCTGGAAGAAGGCGTGGCCAGCGCTGAAGAAATCGATGTCGCCATGCGCCTCGGCGTCAATTATCCCCAGGGCCCGCTGCGCTGGGCGGATCAGATCGGTTTGGACGATGTGCTCGCCGTGCTCGAGGGTTTAGAAAGCGAGACCGGTGATGATCGCTATCGGCCCTCGGCGCTATTGAAAAAACTGGTCGTTGCCGGTTTCGTCGGCGAGACCAGCGGCCGTGGATTTTACTCGCATTCCGAAGGACAGGTGAAGCTATGAGAGAAGCCGTCATTGTCGAAGCCGTGCGCACGCCCATGGGCCGTCACAGCGGCATACTGAAAGATTTACGCACCGATGACCTGGGCGCCTACATCATCGCCAAACTGGTCGAAAAAACCGGCATCGATAAAGAATCGATCGAAGACGTTTATTTCGGCTGCACCAATCAGGCCGGCGAGGACTCGCGCAACGTGGCGCGCAACGCTTCCCTGCTCGCCGGTTTGCCCTACACGATTCCCGGAGCGACGGTGAACCGCCTGTGCGGCTCCGGTCTGGAAGCGATCAATCAGGCGGGCCGCGCCGTTGCGACCGATCACGGCGACCTGTTCATCGCCGGCGGCGTCGAAAGCATGACCCGCGGGCCATGGGTCATGGCCAAGCCGGCCGGCGCGTTCCAACGCGGCGACGTACAGTTGTACGACAGCTCGCTGGGATGGCGTTTTCCGAACAAGCGCATGGCCGAGCTTTATTCGCTGATCAATAACGGTGAAACCGCGGAAAATGTCGCGGAAAAATATCGCATCAGCCGCGAAGATCAGGACAAGCTCGCGCTCGCGAGTCATCAGAAAGCCTTGCAGGCGCAAAAGGAAGGCCGCCTGAAGGACGAAATTATTCCGGTGGAAATTCCCCAGCGCAAGGGGGCGCCGCTGGTCGTCGACAAGGACGAAGGACCGCGCGCGGACACGACGCTGGAAATCCTGGCGGGGCTCCAGCCTGCGTTCAAAAAAGGCGGCACTGTCACCGCCGGCAACTCCTCGCCCTTGTCGGATGGCGCCAGTGCCCTACTGATCACGACGCCGCAGAAAGCCGAGCAATTGAAACTGAAGCCGCTGGGGCGCATCGTCGCTTCGGCCACGGCCGGAGTGCACCCGAACTACATGGGCATCGGCCCGATTCCGGCGACCGAGAAAGCGCTCAAGCGCGCCGGGCTGACCATCGACCAGATCGATCTGGTCGAGCTCAACGAGGCGTTCGCCTCCCAAGTGCTCGCCTGCGCGCGCGAGCTCGGCATCGATTTGAACAAACTGAACGTCAACGGCGGCGCTATCGCCCTCGGCCATCCGCTCGGCTGCAGCGGCGCGCGGATGATGGCAACGCTCGTGCACGAAATGAAACGGCGCAACAGCCGCTACGGCCTGGCGACCATGTGCATCGGTGTCGGCCAAGGCATTGCAACGATTGTTGAACGAATCCAATGAGCGCCAACGAAGAGGCACGACGTGCGGCTTGAAGCAGCCGGACGGAAAAACCTATGACGCTGCTATCCTAATCTCGGCCGCAATCCGGCCCCGCGCGGCAAAGGAGAATAGGAAATACTCACCGCCGAGACACAGGGCCTCACAGAGTTCGGAGTATTTCTTGATAAATTTCTTTTCTCTGCGCCCTCTGCGCCTCTGTGGTGAATTCTCTGTTTTTGAGACTCCCAGCCCGGATGTGGCGCAGCAGAATCCGCGCGCCAATTTTGATGGGTTGCAATGGCGGTCGTTTGCTGCGCTCGCGCTGCAAAACTTCCAACAAAACGAAGTGCTTTCTCCTGCTATTGCTCCTGGCCCGAGTTGGCCAGCGCGATGAAACGCCTGCCAAAACTCTTTCTGATCATTGCTGGGATCTTGTTGCTCGGGGTCGCGGGCCTTATTGAATCGTTCAATCTGCTAGCCGCCAAACATCGCGATCAGGTCACCCAAGATCTACAAAAAATCTTCGGCCAGGACGTCAGCTTCGCAAGTCTCGAGGTCAATGTTTTCGGCAGGCCCGGCTTCGTCGCCAGAGAGTTCACCATCGCGGATGACTCACGTTTTGCGGCGACCCCTGCGCTGCGCGCCCGCGAGCTGGTCCTCGGCGTGAGTCTATGGAATCTCTTGCGCCGCCGGCTCGTCATTACGTCGTTGGCGCTCGAAGAACCCGAATTTCAGATCATCACCGATGAAAGCGGCCTGTTGAACTTGACCTCGTTGCTCAATGGCAAAACCGAGCTGCGTAAATTCCCCAAACTACGGCAACCGGGCGCGCCCGAGCGCCGACCGGCGCCGGTGAGCTTCGCGATCCACGAGATCGCGATCAAGCGTGGTCGCGTCGAGTACGTGGATCGCTCGGTCAAGCCAGCGGCCGAATTGAGGGTCAAGAACGTTGCCATGACTATGAAGGGATTCGATGCCGACGAGCCGACTGGAATAACCATCGCCGCCTCCCTCAACGAAGGTCTCGGTCAGGACGTTCGAATCAGCGGCCAGCTCGCGCCGCAGCCGGAGAACCACTCCTGGATGCAACGCGGCGTCGATCTGAGCGTGCAGCTCGACTCCCTCCACGTTCCAGTGGTCGCCCGCGCCATCGCCTTCTTGCGCGATAAAATTCCCCGCCAACTGGATGTGACGGGTCCCATGGCCTTGCAGGCGAGAGCGCGCGGCTCGGCGGAGCGGCCGCGGTTGGAAGACATCACGCTGAAAATACCGTTGTTGGGTTCATCCGAGTAC
This sequence comes from uncultured Pseudomonadota bacterium, assembly GCA_946478635.1. The sequence continues at coordinate 2,157 of CAMLCX010000061.1, read as the reverse complement.
AACGCCGTTATCACTGGCGGCATAAAATTTACTGAACGGCGCACCTGGGAAGATGCCGAGCTGGAAGGCAGCCTTACGATCAATCCGCTGTCTCTTGTCCGGCTGCGCAATCTGAAAATCTTCGAACAAGCCCTCCCCGAAGCCTTCATCGGCGAAGGCAACGTCAAAATCTCCAGCCGCTTCGAAGGAACTTGGGAAAGCCTTCGACTCGGTGCTTTGGTGCGCGCCGACAAAGCCGAGCTGCGCTACCAAAATTGGTTCCGCAAGCCGGTTGAGGCGCCGGCGAGCATTCGCATGCAGATGTCGCGAACAAAGCAAGCCCTGATCTTGCACGAATCGGAGCTCTTGATTGGCGCCAACAAGCTCGGCCTTTCCGGCCGCTTGGATTACCAGCTGGCGCCGCGGCTGCACTTGACCCTGCGCAGTCAAGGCAATTCTGTGGCAACGTGGAATCAGTTTTTGTCCATGCCGTCGTTCGAAGGCCTCGCCGGCAAAGCCAATCTGGATGTAACCCTGGAGAGGAACTTGAGCGGACCCGATGCCCAATGGAGCCTATTGGGCGGCTTTAAGCTAAGTGACGCGTCGTTCAGACACAAAGCCAGCGGCCGCAGTCTCGACAGTTTGCAGGCGACCATTGCTTTTTCCGGCGTAAAGGCGCGCTTGGAAAACGGCAGGTTTCGGCTGGGGAATTCGGTTGTTTATATCAACGGCAGCGCTGCCAATATCTTCGCGCCGCGCTTCATTTCCACCGTACGCTCTCCAGAGCTGGTCCTCGGCGATGTCCCCATGCTGAGCCCGGGCCTGGCGGTTCGGATGAAGGACGTGCTCGGCCAAACCGAAATTTTCCTGGAGGACAGCCGTTGGGCGCTCACCGGGTCATTGGCGGCGCCGCGGGGGGAGCTCAACCAGTGGCCGTTACGCGATATCCGCACGGAGATTGCGTTGGCGCCGGGGGGCCTGGCGTTTAAAAATTTTCGCGCTCAGGTACTGAATGGCGTCGTGCGCGCCGAAGGCTTCTGGCCGGCGAATGGTGAAACCGGGCATCCATTGCAATTTTCAACGCAGCTCGATGCAGTGGATGTGCGCGCGCTGCTCGCGCAATGGTTCCCGCCGCTCCGGGATCGCTTCGAAGGCCAGGTCAATGGCCAGGGACAGTTCGAAATCGACAATAGCGACAGCGTCAGCATCAGAGACGGTTTGAAAGGTTCCGGCGACGCTTTACTGCAGCGCGGAACGATAAAGAATTTCAACTTGGTCGGCCAGCTGTTAATGAAGGGCAGCGGCAGCAGCGCCTCCGCCGCGGCGATATCCCGCGTCCCTCCGGGATTTGCCGCGTTATTCAATCGTCGCGATACGCCGATCGAATCATTGAAGTTGAGTTTTACCATCGACCAGAAGCGCATTCTCTCCGAAAACCTTGTCATCATCACGCCCGACTACACGATTACCGGCGCGGGCTGGATCGGCTTCAATCGGTCAACGCGCTGGAACGGCTTGATCGTATTATCGCCGCGGCTGACGCAGGAGGTTCAACGCGATTATCGCATCATCCGTTACCTGCTCGACCGCCGCGGCCGGCTGGCGATTTCGTTCCGCATCGAAGGCCAGATTCCCAATATCTCCATTCGTCTCGAAAACCGGGCACTCGCCCAGGCGCTGCGCACGGGCACGGGACAAAAAGCCGGCGGCGCCGACGCCCAGGGAAGCGAAGGAGACAAAGAGAATAAAAACTGGCTTCCCGATGCGCTCGAGCGGTTTCTTAAACGGTAACGGCTCGCAAAAATGGATTTGCACGACATTTATTTGGAATTGGCGCCCGCAAACATCGCGTACGTGAAATTTATTTTCGAGTCCTACGAAGAAGTCGGCATCATTCGCACGGTCGACAACGGCAAGGCGATCATTGTTCTGCTGGCCATGGCCGATTTCCTGGAGACCGCGAAACATATCTTGCTTTCCATTCAAAAGGATATTCCTATTCACGAAATTCCACGTCCCGCGGACATGAAAGACGATTGGTTCATGACCGAGCTGTTCGCCGAGTCCGCGCTCGCGGGCAACTGATCGACCTTCCCGCCGTTACCGCTGCGTCGTATAAATTTCGATTTCACCACGCAGGTCGCGAAGTTCGGAAGGTTTGCCACAGAGATCACAGAG
>CAMLCX010000060.1 GCA_946478635.1 uncultured Pseudomonadota bacterium | reverse complement strand
GAAGCGGTGGCGCGCCACTTGGCGGAAAAGAACCTTCCCTTGCTCTATCGCGTGCACGCAGGACCCGATCACGAGACATTGGAAGCGCTGGCGCCGTTTCTGCTTTCCCTCGGCTACCGCTTGCCGCTCAAGCATGAAAGGATTTCACCGTTGGAGATTCAGAAGCTGCTGGAATCGGCGCGCGGCAAGCCTGAGGAGCGAGTGCTCAATCGTGTGCTGCTGCGCTCCATGAAGCAGGCCGTCTACCAGCCGGAAAATATCGGCCACTTCGGCCTGGCTTCGACGTGTTACACTCATTTCACCTCGCCCATCCGCCGCTATCCCGACCTGATCGCGCATCGCATGCTCGACCGGGCGCTGCGCGGTGAAAAGCTCAAGCCCAACGAGCGCGAAGACCTGGTCCGCTACCTCCAGGAAGCCGGCAAGCACACCTCCGAACGCGAGCGCCACGCCATGGACGCCGAGCGCGAAATGGTCGCTCTCAAAAAGGCTCAGTTCATGATGAACAAGATCGGCGAGGAGTTTGCAGGCTATACCACCACCCTGGCGAACTTCGGCTTCTTCATCGAGTTGGACGATTATTTCGTCGAGGGGCTGGTCAAACTCGCCACGCTCACCGACGACGACTACGACTACTACGAGAAGGAATACGTCATCAAAGGCCGCCGCCACGGCCGCAAGTTTCGCCTCGGCGACAACGTGCGCGTCAAAGTCGCGCGCATCAACGCGTTTCGCAGCGAAATCGATTTCGAACTTGCCACCGAGGCCGCGCCGACTCGGCAATCTAATCGCAGTTGACGTAGAAGGGAAATCTCGGCTATCGTCCGGCAAAACGGTGAGCTTGAACAGGCGCGCGACGGCCAGATAAATGCTGATCGCTGCCGGTTCAAACCAGGAGGAACTTTTATGGTGACGCAATCATCAAAGAAGAAACGCCTATTGCTCGCCGGAGCTGTTTCCGTGCTTCTGACCGTGGCTGCTGCTTTCGCGCAGCAGACCGGCGAACAACCAGCCAAGGCTCCGGCCCCTTCCGAGGCATCAAAGCCTCTACCCAGCCAGCAACCGCAGCCGACCACCGTGCCCGGACGTCCCGATATTCCCAATGCAGAAGTCGCCAAGCAATTGCGCAACGTGGCGCCGCTGCCGTTCGGCGCACCCGCCGACAAGCTACCCGTCGCGCAGCTCAAGGTGCCCAAGGGCTTCAAAGTTGAAGTCTATGCGAGCGGGATTCCGAACGCGCGCTCGCTCCGTCTCGGCGATAAAGGAACGGTCTTCGTCAGCAACCGCGTTCTCGATAAAGTCTATGCGATCGTTGATAAGAACGGCAAACGTGAAGCCAAGGTCATCGCTTCGGGACTCGACCGGCCGAACGGATTGGCCTTTCTCAAGGGCACGCTCTACATCGCCGAAGGCACAAAAATTTCCAAGCTCGACAACATCGAAGACAATCTGGAAAATCCGCCCAAGCCCGTCGTCGTTTACAGCGATTTTTTGAATCACCAATCGCACGGCTGGAAATTCATGGCTCTTGGCCCGGACAACAAGCTCTATGTCAACGTCGGCTCGCCTTGTAATATTTGCGAGCCGCCCGAGACCAATGGGCAGATCCGGCGCATCAACCTCGACGGCAGCAGCGCCGATGTGGCGGCGCGCGGCGTGCGCAACTCCGTTGGTTTCGACTGGCATCCGGTAACGAAGGAACTTTATTTCACCGACAACGGCCGCGACTGGCTGTCGGAGGATCTGCCCGAAGACGAGCTCAACCGTGTCACCAGGAGCGGCCAGCATTTCGGCTTTCCGTACTGTCACCAAGGTAATTTCACGGATCGCGAAATGGGTTGGGGCCGTTCCTGCACGGAGTTCGAAAAGCCGGTCGCCCTGCTCGGTCCCCATTCCGCGGCCCTCGGCATGCGCTTCTACACGGGAAAAATGTTTCCGAGCCAATACCAGAACGCGATCTTCATCGCCCGCCACGGCTCATGGAACCGGACCAAGAAAGTCGGCGGCGACGTCATCGTTGTGAAGTTGAATAAAGACGGCAGCGTAAAATCCCAGGAACCCTTTCTCACCGGATTTCTACAAAACAATGAATATAGCGGCCGTCCGGTCGACGTGCAGGTTATGAAGGACGGCTCGATGCTCGTGTCCGACGATCACGCCGGCGCGGTTTATCGCGTGACCTACGGCGCCACGAAGGTCGCCGCGCGTTGATCGGCAGCACGCGGGATCGCAACAGCCGCCTTGGGCTCCCGGCCGCCGCCAGGAGCGACCACAATAGATGGCGCGCGCTCCTGAGCGGCATGATTGCCGCCGCGCTCTTCTGGCTATTCGCGTTGGCGGTTCATGCCGATACCCTCGAAGCGTGGCTCGCCGCATGTCTTGCGTGTCACGGCCCTGATGGACAGTCCGTGACCCCTGAAGTTCCCTCCCTCGGCGGCCAGCCGGTTTTTTATCTCACGGTTCAATTGCTCATGTTCCGGGAAAAACTGCGCGTCGTCGAACCGATGAACCAGGTCATGCAAGGGCTCAAAGACGGCGACCTGCGCCAGATGGCGGCGTCCCTCGCCAAGCTACCGCCCCCGGGTCCTGCCTCCGGTCCCATCGACGCTGCGCGAATGGAGCGCGCCCGCGAGCTGATCGAACAGCACCGCTGCAACTTCTGCCATCAAAGAAATTATTCAGGGGAACAAAATGTCCCGCGCCTCGCCGGCCAGCGCGAAGATTATCTAATGAAGTCCTTGCGGGAGTACAAAAACAACACCCGCCGCGGCTACGACGCGTCGATGGCCGATGTGCTTTACCAGATCAACGACGAGCAGATTTCGGAACTCGCGTATTTTCTGTCGCGGATTCGCTGATCAGGCGGGTCAAAGATCAACTTCGTAAAAAGCAAAACATTTTGCAGGATAAAGTAGAGCCGCCGCGCAAAGGCGCGGAGCGAAAGTTTTTAGAGACGCTTAGGCCCGGCGTGAACAACTAAACAAACTGAGTCAGCGTTGTTTTGGCTTGGCCGCAGTCGCTACAAAATCGGCTATCCGCCAAACGCACTCCACGCCGCTTTCCACAAAAGGAATAGTGGCGCCGCTGAATACGCAACGCAATTTTGGGTCCGTGGGCGCTCGTGTCGCTAACCCTTGGAACATGAACACTTATTACGAACGAATGGCGATCTTGCTCGATAATGTGGACGAAGTACGGCAGGGGTATGGACGTTTCTCGTTCACTTCTTTAAAAAAGACCACCTTCGTATCCGGGAGAGCTTTAAGAAGAATCGCGTGGAACCTAATCTACTCTGCGAAGAGTGTGGGCTGAGGAAGAAATTGTGAACTGGGATTGTTAACGAATCGCGTGAAACTCCAGAGCGCCGGTCGCAAAGAATGCCGTGACGTTGCCTGTTCTTACTCTTAACTATTTCAACCGCTCATTTTCATCTTCTCAAGGTCTGAACCGCCAATGCGAACACGGAGCCTACTAGGGCTTGAACAAAAGTGGCCCCTCGCTGACCGTGCTTTATTGTCGAACCATCGTTCAACCGTCTGATATCTGCGGTGAGTGCGAAACCCCTTGTTCTCTTGGAATCTTCAAATGTCAATTCTTGGCATGGACAATCGAGCCTCACTTCGCCGCACTTGCCTTAATCGTCCGATGCGCCAGAGGCAGTTTCGGTGAGTGGCACTGACGTTGCTTTAAAGCATAGTCAAGAATGAGGTGAGATGAAAAGTTACAGGATAGACCGGGGCGTTAGCTTTTTAGCAATTCGAGTGCACGCGGTAACACAAAGAATCGGATTATCGCTATGCTGGCTTTTCTAACCCTCGAAAACGCATCTGCCTGTTCGCGCAGCGATCCCGGTCCATTGGCCGGAACTTGGCGGACGAGCGGTGTCCTTCCATTGACCGTTCGGTTCAGGGCAGGCGAAACAGAAACACTGGGCTTTGTCGAGAAGGTTTCTTACGAGATCACAGGCAATCAGGTGATCGTGAGTTACAAAAGTGGTCCCATGCAAGGCGCCGCCATTCGCTACACAGTCACTGGCCCAAATTCGGCCCGGTCCGAGTTTGGTATCCTTCAGCGGCTCAACTAGATCCGAGCCGTAATCGTTTTCGCATAGGCTCGGCGCAAAGCTCTAACCGGAATGCGTTCATATCCCAAGGGCATTTTTGCAGAACACCGTTGTCAGATTTCTTTGACTCGGTAGTAGATTTTCCTTGCCAGCGAATACGCCCGTGAGTCGGGCGACACCCACCCGCGAAAGAATTTGGCCGAGCGGATTTCGAGTTGCTGATAAAAATAATCAATGGGCGAGCGCTTTCGATATTGAGTGAAGTACGCGTCGAGCTCGTCATTGGTTTTGGCTCTACCGTTGTCGCCGTACTTCGCGATGTAGGGTGTAAACTCCGGATAAAGTGGCCGGATGCCGTGGTCGCCGTGCAATGTCGTTTTCATGAAATTTCCGATCAGCAAGTCGTCGAAAATTTCCTGCTCCACCGAAACCATGAGCGAATGGCGCGGCGCTTCGAAAGTAATGCCCGGACTTCGCTTCGCAGCGTTTAAATCAATGGTGTGGGACTCGCCGCCGATTTTGAAACGAATAAATCCAAAATGGCTTCTGATATGTTCGAAGCCGTTGAAATAGGCCGTCAGTTTCTCTTTATCGGCGGCGGTCAGCGTTTCAGACCAGGCGTCGCCGAACTCCTCCGGTGAAAATACACTCTGCGAAGTTTGCGGCGGGTCGATGCGCTCCAGCGATTCCCGGGCACAGTCATATCGGATAAAAGCAGGCAGTAGCTCGCATCGAGTCGAGACAAACCCTTTCGCGTATTCCTCCAGCGGCGTGATGTACTGATTGACCCAAACGCTGTCGGCGCGCTGGTATCGATGCATGGAGCTGAAGGGCACGAAAAAATTCACGCCGTACTGCGTCGTCAAATGTGAAATCTGTTTGCCCACCGGTTCTCTTTTCGCCGCCGGAGGCGCAATGAAACGGCCCTCTTCGTCAAACAAATGAATCATCTCCGCATCGCCATAGCCGCTCAGTTTGAGTAAAAACGACGCTTTGTGGCCCCGCACAACCTTTCGGACAAAGCGTCCCCAGCCGCGGTCGCTGGCGTCGTTCAGGTTGACCACCAGAGTGCCGTCAAAGTCGACGAGCAGAATGCCGTCCTGGTTGTAATCGGCGATCGACAACACGCGGATCCGGTCGGAGAGGCCGGTCCACACGCGGCTCTCTAAAATCTGAACGTCGATACCAAGCGCGCAAAGCCCGTCGAAGATACGGTTGCCGACATGATCGGGGAGCAGAAACTTTTTTCCCTTAAGCAACTCGATGGAATCCGCGCTCAAGTGATCGGGATGACCGTGGGAAATCCAAACGAAGCGGCTGCGCAGAATACTTTCCATCTGCTCCGCCGGGATTTCGTGGGAGCGCGTCCAACTGCCGAAGTAGGCCGGCCCTGTGATCCATGGGTCGGTGACCAGCACCGGGATTTTATCGTGACAAATGAGGGTCGCGTTACCAATCGTTTCAAAGCCGAGGTCCATAATTCATCAACCCGCGCCTATCGATGGGGCCGCATCAGGCGGTTATATAATTAACCTCGATGTCTCGGACGGCACAATTTTGAGGGTCGACTCTTGATTCTCAAATAATTCTCCAGCAACTCCGTCATCAACAGGAGCAAATTCGCGGGCTCGTCCTATTACATATCTCATCTCGATCAATATGAGGCACACTCAATCAATCCGGACACGACGCGATCACTTCGCCGTATAAACTATCTCGCCTTGCGCATTTCTTGGATATGGCTGTAGATCGGCTTGAAATCCATCCACTCCGGCCGGTTGATCATGAGATACTCCCTGTCCTTTCTTCGCCGCGCCAGCGGCGGCGTGAGTTCCGGCGGCAAGTCCTCCCTCAAAGAGCCGACCCTCAATTCGTCGGTGTTGGCCTGCAGAAAAGCGGTCTGCCCTTCGGGTGACAGAAACCAGTTGATGAAAACTTTTGCGCCGTTGGGGTTGGGGTGCTGGTTCAGCAAAACCAGAGCGCCGGAGCCCGAACCCAATCCGGGTTTTTCCTCGACTTGATAGGGATTGAGCTCGGCGACCGGCAGACCTTGAATCGCCGCCCGGTCGATTCTCCGGCAGAGAAAACACAAAGGATATTTCCCTTGAGACAACCAGTCGACACCCTGGCGCAAATCGCGAAACATCGTCGGTTCCAGCTCGCGATAGATACGCTCAATAAATTTCGGCCCGAGTTGTGGGTGATGGTAGACATAGGTCATGGCCGTAGAACCCTGTGCCGGCCTCAGCTCAAGCGCCGCGTATTTGCCCTTCCAGCGCGGCTGCACCAGGTCCCACGCCGACTTGATTTCCTTCTCATTGACGAGCTTGGTGTTGAATGAGATCGGCGGTCCGTAGAGGGCGCCCTCGTACATGAAAATGTATTGCCCTTCGGCGTCGACGTAATGATGCTTGCCCATCCACCATTTCGATTGATCAGCGACATTGGGATGGACCAGCACCGGCGGAAGGGGATCGATGATTTTGGCCCGATAAAGATTTAGATAAATCGCCGACGGCGCGCCGAGAAATACATCGGTCAGAAATTTGCCCGCCCGGCGCTCGGCGAAAAGCTTCGGGAACAAGTCGCTGCCGCGGCCCATGGAAGTGCCGGCGAGCTTGATCTTGGGGTAGCGCTTTTGAAAGGCTGCCCAAATCATCTGCGCATTCCCGATGGAGTCGGTCGCGTAGACACTGACCTGACCTTCCTCCTCGGCGCGTCTCACGAGCGAATCCCACTCTTGCCCGGTGGTCGATCGAGGTTCAGCCGACCATCCCGTCCCGCACCAGAAAACAATCAAGATCAGCATTCGCAGAAAAAGGCAAAAACAAGAACCGATTCTCATGTTAATTCCTCCGACTTCACGGTGACGATCAAAAGTTAAAAACCTCCGCGCAAATGCCGGGTATTGGCCGTCACCTTGGCGGCCTTTGCGCCTTTGCGGGAATCATGTCCTTCATCGACGACAAATTTCGGTTCTGGTTTAGTCTGTTATCGACGGCGCAAAAGCGTAGGGGCACGCCCCTGTGCGTGCCCTCGGTCGCGCGACCTCTGGGCGTCGCCCCTACAAAAAATCACTATGAAACTGAAATACCACCCAAATTTCAAATGTGTTGGGTTAGCCTTTACGCTTTTTTGCGCACCTCCATACCCGCGGCTTCCTCCTGCAGGCGAAACAGCGAGGCGGTGCCCTGATCCGACCATCCGCGGCTGACCGCCTGAATCATCATCTGCTCGACTAAAGCCGCGATGGGCATGGGCACATTGTGTTGCCGGCCCAACTCCGTCGCCAGACCCACGTCTTTTCGCGACAATCCAATGCCGAAACTGGCGGGCGCCTCGAAGTACCCTTTGAAGACGGTCTCCGAAAACGTCTTTGCCAATTGATGAAGCTGTACGTCCAGTCCCCAATGCATACAGTCCCAGAGCAGCTGCGGATTCACTCCGGCCTTGGCGCCCAGAACAATTCCTTCACCGATCGCCAGGCCGATGCCTCGGCGCACCAGATTGTGCGCGAGCTTGATGATGGTGCCTGTTCCCAGGTCTCCGGTATGCACGACCGTGTCGCCGAATGTGTCGAGGATAGGCTTTACCTCATTGAACGCTTCGACAGATCCCGAAGCCAACACCTGCACGCTCCGATTGGCCATGCCATCTTTGCCGACAATCAGCGGCGCATCCATGACTCGCGCGTCACGGGGCTCAAATTCGGCGGCGATGCGCCGAATAAGATCCGGACTGCTGCTGGAAAGATCCACATAGATGCTGCCGGGGCGAATCCCCTGAAGAAAACCGCTGGATCCCAGCGCCACTTCCCGCACTTCCGGCGGACCCGGCAACGAGGTGAAAATAATCCGGCATTGGCGCGCGACCTCCGCGGCCGACTCCGCTCGCTGGCATCCCTCCTCGATCAATCGCTGAATCGCTCCGGGCCGGATATCGTAGACCCGTAGCGGATAGCCGGCTTTACGAATATTTCTAGCGATGACTCCGCCGATGGTACCGAGACCGACAAAGCCTATCAGTTCCATTTCAGCACCTCGTAGATTCAGCAAGAAACCATTTCGAGCGGAGGCGATGTATTTTTTCTTACTCGTATCTTAACGCGTCGATGGGATCCAGGTTCGCTGCTTTCTTGGCGGGATAAAAACCGAAGAACACACCGACAGCTCCTGAAAATAGGAAGGCAATGGCGACGATGGACGGATCGATGAGCGTCGGCCACTGGGCCCACTCCTTGAGAACTTCAGAGCTGCCGATGCCGAGCAAGATGCCGAGCACGCCGCCGGTGGCGGCCATCACAACCGCCTCGACGAGAAATTGCAGCATGATGTCGCGGCTGCGCGCGCCCACGGCCATGCGGATGCCGATCTCGCGCGTGCGCTCGGTCACCGACACGAGCATGATGTTCATGATGCCGATGCCGCCGACGAGCAAGGAAATCGATGCCACGCTGCCGAGCAGCACGGACATCACTCGCGCCGTCGTCGTGGCCGCCTCGGCGATGTCGGAAAGATTTCTCACGTTGAAATCGTCGTCTCGCTCCGGGCCGATGCGGTGGCGCTGGCGCAAAAGCGACGTGACCTGGTCCTGGACTTCCTGCACGCGCTCCGCGCTGACCGCCTTGACCACGATGCTTTGTAGCCAGGTGATGCGCATGAGCCGCTTCTGCATGGTGGTGTAGGGAATCATCACCGTGTCGTCCTGGTCCGTTCCCTGCCCGGTTTGGCCCTTGGGCGCGAGCACGCCGACGACGCGGAAGGGAATGTTGCGAATCCTGACCACGGCGTCGATGGGATCGTCATTGCCGAACAAGTTGCGCACAACGGTCTCTCCCAGCACGACGACCTTGGCGGCGCTTTCCATGTCGCCGTCGTGCAGGAAACGGCCCTCGGCAATCTGCCACTCGCGGATGTACTGAAACTCGGGAGCCACGCCTTGCGTGAGCGTGCCCCAGTTAAGATTTCCCGCCACCAGTTGTTCCGGCCGCCGCAACACCGGCGATGCGTAAGCGACGGCGCGGACATCGCTGAGTATGGCGCGAGCGTCGCCATCCACCAATGTGTTCACACTGCCAAAGCCGGCGCGCACCCCCCCCTGGTTCGAGGTGCCGGGCATGATGATGAGCACGTTGGTGCCGAGACTCGCGATCTGCGCGCGGATCGTCGCCTTGGCGCCTTCGCCAATGGCCACCATCGCGATGACGGCGCCGACGCCGATGATGATACCGAGCATGGTCAAGAAAGCGCGCAGCTTATTGCGCGCCAACGCGCGTAATGCGATGCGCAAGGTCATCAGCCACATAGAGACTCCAGGGAAATACGAAAGGATAACGGCAAAAGGATAAAGGATGATTTGCCATCGGCAAGTACCGCTCCGCAAAGAACCAACAACTCCGCCCTTGGCGTTTTCATTAAGGTCTGCATGGCTCAGTCACCGCTTATCGAGGATCCGGATTCACCGGTCGGTCCCAGCTGGCACCCTTGCGCTCATCGGAAACGATCACACCGTCCTTGAAGACCACGCTCCGCTCCGCATACTCGGCGATATCGTGTTCGTGCGTCACCAGGACGATTGTCATCCGCTGCTCGGTGTTGAGCTTTTGAAACAGCGTCATGATCTCATGGCTGGTCGCGGAATCGAGATTACCCGTCGGCTCGTCGGCAAGGATCAACGACGGCCGGTTGACCAACGAGCGCGCGATCGCGACTCTTTGCTGTTGCCCGCCGGAAAGTTGATTGGGCATGTGGTCGAGCCGCTCTCCGAGGCCGACCAGCGACAGAACCTCGATCGCGCGCTCGCGCCGTTGACGGCCCGCCAGGCCGTTGTACATCGTCGGCAGCTCGACGTTTTCAACCGCGCTGGTGCGCGTCAGCAGATTGAAACCCTGAAAAACAAAACCAATGCGTTTGTTGCGGATGTGCGCCCAGTGATCGCGCGATAACGAGCCGACCTCCTGGCCTTCAAGAAAATATTTGCCGCTGGTCGGGTGATCGAGACAGCCGATGATATTCATGAACGTCGATTTGCCCGAGCCGGAGGCGCCCATGATCGCAACGAATTCGCCTGCGTCGATGGTCAGGTTGACGCCCCGCAGCGCATGTACGTCCACGTCGCCCATGCGGTACGTTTTGTGGATATCCTCGACACGAATGACTTCGCTCATCTGAAACCAAAACCCGGTCGGCGCGGCTGTTGCGGTTGAAAGGGGTTGGCCACGCCGCTCGCGACCGGCGCGGCCGCAGCGCTCGAAGCGCCGATAATGACCGGCTCATTCTCATTGAGCCCCTCGCGCACTTCCGTGCGAGATCCATCCGTGATGCCGAGCTGGACTTCTACCGGTTGAGCCTTATTGTCCTTCAGCACATAGAGGGTGACGCGCCGGTTGCCGCGTGTTCCGCCGCCACCACCACCGGCAGCGCCGGCGGCGCGGCTGGTGCGGCGGGCGCCCACCGGCGCCGCGACCCGGCTTCTTTCCTGGCGCAACAAATCCTGCGCCGCGTCCTTTTGGTCCGGCGGCTTGAAGCGCATGGCCATATTGGGAATCGTCAGGACATCTTCCTGCCGGCTTACGAGAAACTGCACATTGGCGGTCATCCCCGGCTTGAGCAGCATTTCTTTGTTGTCGATGCGCACCACCGCATTGTAGGTCACAACGCCCTGGACGCTGATCGGCGCGTTGCGCACTTGATAGACCTTGCCGCGAAAGCGCCGGGACGGAAACGCATCGACGGTAAAAGAAACGTCCTGCCCCTCCCAGACGTTGCCGACGTCGGCTTCATCGACATTGGTATGCACCTCCATCTTCGACAGATCGTTGGCGATGGTGAAAAGGGTCGGCGCTTGCAAAGACGCGGCGACGGTTTGGCCGACGTCGACGTTGCGCGAGATCACGATGCCGTCCACGGGTGAGCGAATAATCGTATTGTTGAGATCCACCGCGACTTGATTGATCGCGGCCTGCGCCTGCGCCATCTGCGCCTTGTTGACTTCGAGTTGCGCCACCGCCGCGTCATAGGCGGTTTGCGCGGCGTCCAAGTCGCTCTGCGCCGACAACTCGCGCTTGCGCAGCTCGCGGGTTCGCTCAAGCGTTCGGCTGGCATCTTCGACGCTGACTTTTGATTTTGCGAAACTGGACTGGGCGGCGCCGAGATTGGCTCGCGCTTGATCCACCGCGGCTTTGAACTTGTCCTGGTTGAGTTGAGCGACGACTTGTCCGGCTTTCACTTTCGAATTGAAATCGCCGTAGAGTTTATCGATGGTCCCGGAGACCTGGCTGCCGACCTGCACCGTGACAACCGCCTGCAACGTGCCCGTGGACGACACGATCTGGGTGATACTTCCGCGCCGCACCGGCGTCGTCACAAAGGGGACTTCGGCGCTGTCTCCGCCGGTGCGCCAATAGGCAAAGCCGGCGCCGCCCGCCAGCAGCAGCGCTACCGCCGCGAGGAGAATATTTTTTCGCTTCATGGCTCGCCGCGCAAAAGACGAAACACCTTGGCCGAAAAATCGTTCGGGTCGCGCTGGGCCAAGCGCTTATAGGTCATGCCCGTGGTAATCTCCGCATTGGCCTCCTGATCTTCGATCACCTGCTCAAGCGTAATGCGGAACCGCGATACCGGCGCCGCGCCGGTCATCTCGTATTCCAACTCTTGGACACTGCCCTTGAGATAATAATTTACCGCGCGGTCGCTCACCATGAGCGTGACCTTTCCCGCCCGTCTCAAGTTCACTGCCGTGGAACTGTTTTTCCACACCGCGGTATCGAGCGTCGTTGCATCTTGCGCGACGATTTCGTAGTAGGAGAGCAATGCCGGATGCGGCCACCCGGCTTCATCGAGCGTAAAAATCGGAATGATCTTGCCTTCATGTGTTTCGATCCGCCCGCCGTCGAGGCGTTCGCGCAGCGAAAGCGTCAATTCTTTGCCGAGCAACTGTGACATGCCTAGCTCTTCTCCTTGAAAATTAGTCCTTTGCCATCCTGCCGTCTCGCTCGTTTAACTTAAAATAAGCTCCTGTCTCTTGCCGAAGCCCTGTTCATTGTCGATAAAGAAAACTTTCTCCGGCACGACCCGGTAGAACTTCACCTTGAGGAAGGCTTTATGGAAGATTCCGCTCGATGGGTCGGTGAAGAGCTTGATGACATCGGCATACTTGCGCGCGTAGACAGCCAGGGCTTTGGCCTTCTCCAGGACTCCGTCGACCCGCATGACTCTGCCCTCGAGTTGAATGCCCTTGATGGTGCGCCAGTCCTTGTAATCCTCTTGAATGGTAACCGCAACACGAGGATTGCCGGACAGATTGACGGAGTGGCGCGCATCCGGCGCCGAAAAGAAATAAAGCTGCAATTCATCGCTGGCATAAAAGACCGTCGCCGCCCAGGGAATATCGCCGGCGCAAGTTGCCAGCGTCATGGTGTTGTGCGACTGAAGATAATCGCGGATCTGCTGTTCCAAATCGCCAGACACCTTCATCCTCAATGCGCGACGAGCTTGCTCCGCGGCGCGAAACTCAGGGTCGCGAACGCGACAACGGAGCGTGACGCAAGTCGCCGAGTCTTTTTGCGCCGACACAGAGCATGCTGACTTTGAGCTCATGGATCGCGCCGGCGAGGGATTCTATCACCTTGTCAGCGGACTCCAAAGCCGCCGCCAGCAGGGGCTGGCCGAGAGCGGCCAGGTCCGCGCCCAGAGCGATCGACTTGGCCATGTCGACACCGGTACGAATCCCCCCCGAGGCGATCAAGGGGAGCTCGGGCAGGGCCTTGCGCACGCTGATCAGCGCCTCTTCAGTTGGAATTCCCCAGTCGGCAAACGCCGTGTCGGCGGGTTGTCCGCGCCTGGCGGCGCGCTGCGCTTCGACGGCCGACCACGAAGTGCCGCCCTTGCCCGCGATATCGATGGCCTTGACGCCGGCGCGCTGCAGGCGCATGGCAACGTCCACCGATATCCCGTTGCCGACCTCTTTGGCGACGACCGGCACATCAAGCTCGGCGCACACGGTGGCGATCTTGCCGGTCAGTCCCTTGAAGTTGCGATTGCCTTCAGGCTGCACGGCCTCCTGGAGAACATTTAAGTGGAGAATCAATCCATCGGCGCCGATCATTGCGACGGCGCGGTGGCATTGGTCGATGCCATAACCGTAGTTGAGCTGCACGGCGCCGAGATTTCCGAAAAGCAAAATATCCGGAGCCAGGTCTCGCACTTGAAAAGATGCGGCCGCCGAAGGTTCTTCGATGGCAACGCGCTGGGAGCCGACTCCCATGGCGAGCCCCAACGCCTGCGCCGCCGCGGCGAGATTACGGTTCACTTTGCGCGCGAGGTCAAAGCCGCCGGTCATTGACGAAATGAGGATCGGCGCTTTGAGCGGCTTGCCGAGAAAGGTCGTGCTGACATCGATCTCGTCGATGTCGATCTCGGGCAGGGCATTGTGCACGAAGCGATAGGCTTCAAGCCCAGTGCTGGACGGACTCGAAACACTCTCCGTATCGAGGCAAAGTTCGAGGTGCTCTTTTTTCCGCGTTTGAGTTTTCGTGAGGGCGGTTTTGATCCTGCGGTTTGGCATGATCGCGGAGCGCCGGATCCTTTACCGCTGTTTTTTTGCGGCTTGGCGATCTTTGAGCGCGGCAACGGCGGGCGTTTTCGCCGCGTCCGGGTGGCGGCTCATGCCCTCGTCGTCCCAGCGGTGAAAAAGTTTGACGTCGATGTCGAATTGGTCCAGGATCCGCGTCACCGTTTGATTGATGACTTCATCCAAGGTTTTCGGCCGGTGATAAAAAGCCGGCACCGGCGGAAATATGATCGCGCCCATGCGCGTGAGCGACACCATCGCCTCCAGATGGCCGAGATGCAGCGGCGTCTCGCGCACCACCAGAACGAGCTTCTTTCTTTCCTTTAAAACCACGTCGGCGGCGCGCACCAGCAGGTCGCCGCCGAGCGAATGGGCGATGCCACCCATGGATTTCATCGAGCAAGGGGCGATGACCATGCCCGCGGTGCGAAACGAGCCGCTGGAAATGCTAGCGCCGACGTTGTTGACGTCATGGACGACGTCGGCCATGGCTTCGACGTCTTTTACGGAAAATGGCGTTTCCACTTGAATGGTCATCCTGCCGGCTTTGGTCAAGACCAGATGTGTCTCGATGTCCGAGATCTTGGAAAGAATCTCGAGCATGCGCACGCCGTAAATCGCGCCGGTCGCGCCGGAAATACCCACAATCAGTCTTTTTGTTTTATTCAATTGGGAAACTCCAATGTCAGGGCGTCGCCGTCGCGCACGCCGAGATGATCTTTCAGACGCACTGCGGCGACAATTTCGATTTTGTCGCCCGGGTAATCCTTTACTTCCGGGATCAGTATCGCGGCGTCGATCTTATTGGCACCGGCCGCGTTGGATACTTGAATCGGATAAAGCCGTGCCTTGCAAAAACCGCTCTCCACCGATGCCAGCGGCACGCCGGCGCGCTCCCTTTGCACGCGCGCCCAGGTCGCCGCGTCATCCGCCGTTTTGGGGCGAACATTGAGCGTCGCCGGGAATGGCTCGAAGCCGAGACTTTGCTTGAACGCGGCCTGCACCCAGTCCAAGGACATAAATGACGCAGCCACCCCTAAATCGGAAAAGATAATCCCGGTCATGCGCGCCATCGGTTCCGTATCTAACCTGGATCATTTGCAGCAAACCGGCGATCGAGGCATAACCCCTCCAGAGCGAAGGCAAAGCAGTTGTGCCTTGAAGC
>CAMLCX010000059.1 GCA_946478635.1 uncultured Pseudomonadota bacterium | reverse complement strand
AAAAATTTGCGCAAGTCGCGCAAATTTTGAGATATTGCAGTGCAAAGTACGCAAAACCATCAAAAGAGGAAATCCGTCCATACGGGCGTATTCAATACGCCCCCGGGTGGCGCAGCAGCATGGCGTGGTAAACCCATTTGCGCGAGCCACGCAAGCGGTCAACTATAGCAGTACGAAGCGCACGAAGTAGAGACGATTTAACCGACAGAGCACAAAAGATCTGGGGTTCAGCCTATGGAGACAACCGCCCAGCCGTTGCCGTGCGAGTGATACGTCGAGGGGGAATAGAGTTTTGATTTTCAAATATCCGAACCCTTCGTGTCCTTCGTGAACTTCGTGGTGAGTGCATTCAAGGTAATAAGTTTCCACTATCTGAAAACACCGTCGCGCTCGAGCTTCCGCACGATGCGCTCGTCGATGAGATCCTCGGCTTTGAGTTTGCTGAACTTCGGGTCGATGCGGCTCAAAATCCGCACGGTATTGCGCACGCCGTCGACCGTGGGAAAAATTCTCCGGCTGTAGAGCGCGCGCATGGCGTCGTAGCCGGCGACGGCGTCTTCGGTTTGCGGCAGGCGCAGCCATTTCATCAGAATGTTGACCACGCTCTGCTTGTTTACCGGATCCTGGAAATAAGCGATCGATCTGGCGATCGCTCTGAGCAATCGTTCGGCGATGTCGGGCGAATGGTCGATAAAACTTTTGCGCGCGACGATGCCGACGCCCTGATAAGGAATGTCGACCTTGGCGAGATCCTGTAAGACGCGAAAACCCGAGCGCTGCGCCACTCGACTAAAAGTATAACCGAGATAGGCCGCGTCGACGGTGCCGGAGATCAGGCCCTGTGTGAGCACCGCCTGATCGCCGACGATCCTGAACTGGATTTTATCGCGCTCCGGCACAAGCCCCCAGTGATCGAGAGCGAGCATGGTGAATGTCCACACGCCGCCGCCGATGCTTTGAACGCCAAGAAACTTTCCTTTGAGATCAGCCGGCGCGACGATCTTCGGCGACACGACGAAATCTCCGTCCAATTTGTTGACGATGCCCGCGATGAAGGCGAGATCGAGCCCGGCCGCCATGGCGCCGAGGCTTGCGCCCGTTGCGGACACGGAATAGAACTGCGCTTCGTTGGCCGCCAGGGCGGAAACGGCCACCTGCCCATTTCGCACCTGCACGATCTGCACGTCCAGCCCCAGCTCCTCGAAAAAATGCATGTCTTTGGCGACGAAGACATAGCCGGTGCGCTCGTTAAAGCCGGCGAAGACGAAAACAACTTTCTGAAGTGGCGTGGCGGCCAAGCCGAGCGTAGCGTGAAGCAAGGCAAGACTGACGAATACCGCGACGAACCATCGGCAAACCCTTCGTTGGTTGAACATAAGGCGAATCCCTCCCTACGCGGTTTCAAACAAATGTTTTCGCCGCGCGCGCATTCTCGGTCTCGCGCCGTCGAATTGTCAAACGATTCTTTAGGTCAGACTAGCGCCGCCGCCATTGCGCCAGACATCCCCTGCCAGTTCTTCCCCAGCACTCCAGAACTCCAACACTCCATTACTCCATCGTACTGCTTCTCAGCGAATCTCGCGGGCGCCCGGCGCTGCGAGGTAAAGCCAAACCATGCACAGCGTGCCGACGGCGCTCATAACTGCAATCGCCCACGGCGCGCCGAAGAGAGCGGACAACGCGCCCGCAAGCATGCCGCCCAGCAGCAGCAGAACCTGCGTCATGTGAAAGATCGCCATGGTGCGGCCGCGAAACTCGGGCGGCGAGTAAGTCTGCAAAACGGTTTGCACCAGGGCATGGGAGCTCACATGGCAGAGTCCGATGGCCGCCATCAGCAGCATCGAGAGCGGAAACCACGGCGATGCCGAAAAAATGATGACGAGCACGCCATAGAGCGCCACCCCGCCGAGCATCAGCAGGCCGCGCGGCAGCCGATCGCCCAGAGTGGCGATCATTAGAGAGCTGGCGAGCGCGCCGACACCCATGGAGGTCAGTAAAAAGCCCTGCCCCTGCGCGCCGACGGCCAGGATATCGCGCGCGAACACCGGCAAAAGCGTCGAAAACGGAATGATGAACAGCGCGGCAATCATGACGACCAGGATACCGACGCGGACGACTTCATTGCGCCAGCTGAATTTCCATCCTTCGAGGATGCTTTGCACGAACGATTCCGGCTGTGCGCCGCCATGGACAGGAGACAACGAACCGCGGGCAGAGTTCATCTGCATCGTCCACACGGTCGCGAGAAAGAAAAACAGCGCCTGGACCGTGTACGAAGTTCCCGTGCCAAAGAGCGTTATCAGCAATCCCGCGAGCGCCGGGCCCGTGCTCCGCGCCATGTTGAAAATGACGGCGTTCAGGCCGATGGCGTTGGTGAGGGACTTGACCGGCACGGTATCGGAAATCATCGCCGCTCGAGACGGCTGCAGGAACACTTGCACGCAGGCCATCAAAAACGCGGTCACGTAGACATGCCACGGTCGAATAAGCCGGGTAAAAATAAGCAACGCCGTGATGCCGAACAAAAGCCCGCTGGCAACTTGCGCGCCGACAACCTGAAACTTGCGCGAGTAGCGGTCCGCCGTGCTGCCGGCGATCGGCGAGAGCAATAAAAAAGGTATCGCTTGAATGCCGCGCACGAGACCCAGCTGCAAGGCCGAATCGGTGAGCTCGTAGATGAGCCAGCCGCGCGTGACCTGGTCCATCCAGGTGCCCAGGGATGCGAAGACCTGCCCGTACCAGAGCAACCGATATTCGCGATAGCGCAGCGAGTCAAAGGCGCGCAGCCGAACTACGAGAGAAAGCGGGTACCAAAAGCGCTCATCCGGTTTTCTTTCGACATTTTCGCTCTTGAGCGGGTAATTGGTTTCTTGTTCGGTAGAATGTGCTGACAGAACGAACTCCGATGCCGGCCGAAGGATTCGCGGCTGCTCGCTGACCTGGAGCCAGGAATGTAAAGAGATGATCCTTTATAGCAGGCGAAACAAGCAAGTTCGAGCCGCGGCAAGGTTTCAATGCAGTCCCGACATATGGGCACGATCATGAACATGAGCGCCATGGACAACACAAAGGAGGACGACGCCGAGAAAATAACCAGCGGGATGCCGTAGAGAGCCACCTTCGATCGGGCAGCGAGAAATTCGCGTGGCTCAACTGCCGCGGGTTCGGTTCTGCGGCCCGGCACCTTCGATCGTGACGCGAATCGCGATGCGCCCTTCGGCGAGGGTCTTTTTGCGGATATCGTCCCAGTTCGCCGGCTCGCCGCGGATCTGGCGGTGCCAGTCGAGCACGATGTCCATCGCTTGCGGGTGCGCAATCACCTCGGCCTTGCCGTCGATTTGAATATAGTTGGAGCCGTTGAACTTCTCGCCGTAAACCAGCAGCGAGACTTGCGGATTGCGTCGGATGTTTTTGACTTTGTAGGTCGTATCGCGCGCGGTGATCGTCACCTTGCCGTCGGGCCCGATCACCGGCGATACCAGGGTCATCTGCAACGAGCCATCCCGCTTGCGCGCGACCAACACGCCATGATGATTGTGCTTTAAAAATTGTTGCGCTTCCGCGATATCCATAACGACTCCGATTCCATATTTACCTGGGCAAGCGTTACCGGCTCATCGCGTCGAAAAGCTGGAGCTGGTGGGTGTGGCCTTCGTCTTCGAAGTGGACGGGATAGTTGCCGGTGAAGCAGGCGTCGCAGAAACCTTCCTTCTTTCCCTTGAAGTAGGCGTACATGCCGTCATTGGTCAGATAGGCGAGCGTATCCGCTTCGATGTAGCGGCGGATCTCCTCGGTGGTGTTCGAGGACGCGATCAATTCGGAGCGGGTCGGCGTGTCGATGCCGTAATAACAGGGGCTGATCGTCGCCGGAGAGCTGATGCGCATGTGCACTTCCTTGGCGCCGGCGTCGCGCAGCATACGGATAATCTTGCGACTGGTGGTGCCGCGCACGATGGAGTCGTCGACGACCACCACCCGCTTGCCGTTCAAGACATCGCGTTGGGCGTTGAGCTTGATCTTGACGCCGAAGTTTCGGATCGTCTGCTGCGGTTCGATAAAGGTGCGCCCGACGTAGTGATTGCGGATCAGCCCGAACTCCAGCGGGATCTTTGCGACTTCGGCGTAGCCGATCGCCGCCGGCACGCCGGAGTCCGGCACCGGCGTCACCAGATCGGCGTCGACGCCGCTCTCACGCGCGAGCTGGCGGCCGAGCTCCTTGCGCACCTGATAAACGTTGTGGCCGAAAAGATTGCTGTCGGGGCGGGCAAAATAAATGTATTCGAAAATGCACTTGGCGTGAGGCGCCGGCGGAAATGGCTTGAGCGATTGCAACTCTCCTCCCGGGCCGATCGTGACGATCTCGCCGGGCTCGACGTCGCGCACGTATACGGCTTCGATCAGATCGAGCGCGCAGGTTTCCGAAGCGACGACGTAGGCGCCGCGATTTTTGCCTTCGGCAAATTTTCCCAGGACCAGCGGGCGGAAACCATGGGGATCGCGCGCCGCGATCATTTTGTCCAAAGTCAGAAAGAGCAGCGAATAGGCGCCGCGCACCCGGCTGAGCGCTTCGATGATGCGCCCCATCAGGGTGGATTCTCTGGACGTGGCAATGAGGTGAATAATGACTTCGGTGTCGGTGGTCGACTGAAAGATCGAGCCGGAACGCTCCAGCTCTTCGCGCAACAGCGCGGCGTTGACCAGGTTGCCGTTATGCGAAACCGCAATCGGCCCTTGCGAGTACTCGACCACGAACGGCTGGGCGTTTTTTAAATGGCTCTGTCCTTGCGTGGAGTAGCGGTTGTGACCGATGGCGCTCGACCCTTCGAGCCGCTTGATGACTTCTTCTTTGAAGGCGTCGGCAACCAATCCCATCTGGCGGTGCGAAATCAGCCCCTTGCCATCCGAGGAGACAATGCCGCAAGATTCCTGGCCGCGATGCTGCAGCGCGTAAAGGCCGAGGTAGACCATATTGGCTGCCTCGGGGTGGCCGTAAATCCCCATCACCGCGCACTCGTCGTGAAATTTATCATCCAACATGATGACAGCGGGTTTTCTTCAGTTAAGGCCCTCTCTCATGGCTCACGTCAATGGAAACGAATAGTCATTTGAGGCGCGCCGCCAGTGCATTTGCCCAAATGGTTTTCAATTCATCCACCGGCAGCTGCACGAGAGGCTGAATCGTCAGCCGCGTCCCGCCCACCGCGCCAATCACCTGCATGGGCGCATTGTGCCGGGCGGCGATTTCTTTCAGGCGATCCAAATTCTCCTCTTTCAATGACACGACGATGCGCGACTGCGATTCGCTGAAGAGCGATGCATCGCCGCGAATCATTTCATGGGTCTCGATCCTTACTCCAAGCGGCTTGTCCGGATGACCGATGCAACATTCAGCCAGTGTAACCGCGAGCCCGCCATCCGAGACATCGTGCGCCGAACTGAGCAACTGCCGGTCGATCGCCTCGAGACAACAAGCTTGAACCGCCTGCTCGATTTTGAGATCGATCCAGGGCGGCGTGCCGCGCGTCAGCCCATGCACCGTCTTTAGATATTCGCTGCCGCCCAGCTCCTCGCGCGTGCGCCCGAGCATAACGACCACGTCACCCGGTGCCTTGAACCACGGAGTGAGCGCGCGCTCCACCTTATCGATCAGCCCCACCATGCCGATGGTGGGGGTTGGATAAATAGGTGTCCCGTCTGTTTCATTATAGAAACTCACGTTGCCGCTCACAACCGGAACCTTGAGAGCCGTGCAGGCATCGCGCATGCCTTGAATCACCTGGGCAAACTGCCACATCACTTCAGGATTCTCCGGGCTGCCGAAATTCAGGCAGTCGGTGAGGCCGATCGGGCGTGCGCCGACACATGCGAGATTGCGCGCCGCCTCCACCACTGCAATGACGCCGCCGACATAGGGATCGAGGTAACAATAGCGGCTGTTGCCGTCCACCGTCAGCGCCAATCCCTTGGTCGTTCCCTTGATCCGGATGACCGCGGCATCGGCGCCGGGGCCGACGACCGTATTGGTGCGCACGAATTGATCGTACTGGCGATAAATCCATTCCTTGGAGGCCAGATTCGGTGACGCGAGAAGCTGCTTTAAAGTGGCGCCGAGGTCCTTGGGTTCCTTCACCCTGCCAAGGTCGAGCTGTTGCAGCTGATCCTGTTGCGCGGGACGCGCCACCGGGCGCTGATACGCCGGCGCGTCTTTGGTCAGCGCGCGAATCGGTATACACGCCACCTCCGCGCCGCGCCAAAGTGCTCGGAACTGCTGGTCGTCGGTCACCCGGCCAACCACCGCCGCGTCCAAATCCCATTTTTCAAATATTTTCCGGATCTCACCTTCGCTTCCCGCCTTCGCGACCAGGAGCATGCGCTCCTGCGATTCGGAAAGCAAAATCTCGTAGGCTGTCATGCCGCTTTCGCGCAGGGGCACCGCCGAGAGATCGAGCTCGATGCCGCAGCCTCCCCGCCCGGCCATTTCCGCCGATGAGCTGGTGAGGCCCGCCGCGCCCATGTCCTGGATGCCGACGATGAAATTTTTTTCCATCAGCTCCAAACAGGCTTCGAGCAGCAACTTTTCGGTAAACGGATCGCCGACCTGAACGGTCGGACGGCGCTGCTCCTTCTCTTCGGAAAAAGATTCCGACGCCATGGTCGCGCCGTGGATACCATCGCGCCCGGTTTTTGAGCCGACGTAGATCACTGGATTGCCGGCGCCTTTGGCGATGCCCGTGAAGATTTGTTTTTTCTTAACGATGCCGAGGGTAAACGCGTTGACCAAAATATTCGCGTTGTAGCATTCGTCGAAATAGCACTCGCCGCCCACCGTCGGCACGCCGATGCAATTACCGTAGCCGCCGATGCCGGCGACTACGCCCGCAAGAAGGTAGCGCGTGCGCGGGTGGTCGATACTGCCGAAGCGCAGCGAATTGAGCGAAGCGATGGGGCGCGCGCCCATGGTGAAAATATCGCGCAGGATGCCGCCCACGCCGGTGGCCGCGCCCTGGTACGGCTCGATAAATGACGGATGATTGTGGCTCTCTATTTTGAACGCGACGGCCAGCCCGCCGCCGATATCGACAACGCCGGCATTCTCGCCGGGGCCCTGGAGCACGTACGGCCCTTCGGTGGGCAGATTTTTGAGATAGGCTCGCGAGCTCTTGTAACTACAGTGCTCCGACCACATGACCGAAAAAACGCCCAATTCCGTATAGCTCGGCTCGCGGCCCAAAGCTTGAACGATTTTTTCATATTCTTCCCGCGTGATGCCGTGACTCGCAACCAGTTCCGGCGTCACGGCGGGTCCGCTAAGTTTTTCCGCACATGGGTTAGACATGCAGGCTCGCCTTTAGCGCGCAGGCCGCGGCGATCGAGTTGAAGATCTTCGCGCCATCTTCGCTGCCGAGAAGCTTGCTGCAGGCATCTTCGGGGTGCGGCATGAGGCCGAATACATTACGCCCCTCGTTGCAGATGCCGGCGATGCTTTCCACCGAGCCATTGGGATTCGCGGCGTCCACCGGCTTGCCCTTGCTGTCGACGTAGCGCAGCAAGATTTGCCGATTCTTACGGAGCCGCTCCAGGGTCGCGGCATCGGCGTAATAGCAGCCTTCGCCATGCTTGACCGGCATCTTGAGAAGCTGGCCGCGCCTCAGCCCGGACGTAAACGGCGCGTCGTTTTCCTCGACGCGCAGATGGGTCATGCGGCAGATAAACTGGAGGTCGGCGTTTCTGACCAGCGCGCCGGGCAGCAAGCCGGCCTCGCAAAGAATCTGAAAACCGTTGCAGATCCCCAGCACCAGCCCGCCGCTCTGGGCAAATTTGACGACACCGCGCAGGATCGGCGAAAAACGCGCCATGGCGCCGCAGCGCAGGTAATCGCCGTAGGAAAAACCGCCGGGCAGAACGATGCAATCGAAGTTGCCCGCCAGCTCGTCCTTGTGCCAGAGCGCTTTGACTTTCTGGCCCAGGTCGGACTTGAGCGCATCGACGACGTCATGATCGTCGCACGAGCCCGGAAAAGTGATGACACCCCAACGCATAATCAGTTCTGAGCAATGGGGACTAGCGCCGCAGCCAACGGTCCGTCGTAGCCCACATTACCCCTGTCCTCGCTATTCAGCGTTAATTTCGAAGCGAAAATCTTCGATGACGGGATTCGCTAACAGTTTATCACAAATTTCCCGGATTCGAAGTTCGGCGTTCTCCCCCGACGCGGCCTCGATCTCGAGCTCGAAATATTTGCCGGCGCGCACCTCGCGCACTTCGTTGTAGCCAAGCGTGTGCAGCGAGCGTTCGATGGCCTTGCCTTGCGGGTCCAGCACGCCTCTCTTCAGGGACACAAAAATCTTAACGCGCATAAAATCAAACTCTCGTTGAAAAAAAGTTTACTGAAATACCCGGCGAAAAATAAAATCGACCTGCGCCAGATGGTGCTCCACGCCCCACACCGCGTCGATTTCCTTGGCCGACAAGGTCCGGCGAATTTCCGGATCTGAAACAAGCTCGCGCTTGAGATCGCCGCCCTCCCTGCCAACCTTGAGCGCGTGCTTTTGCACCATGCGATACGCGCGATCCCGCGCCACGCCCTTGTCGACCAGGGCGAGCAGTATCTTCTCTGAAAAGACCGTGCCGCCGCTCTTCTCGAGATTGCGCTTCATGTTCTCCGGATAAACGCACAGGTTGCCGATTACGTAGGTCATGCGCCGGAGCATGAAATCCAGCGCGATCGTCGCGTCCGGCGCGATCACCCGCTCCACCGAAGAATGGCTGATGTCGCGTTCGTGCCAGAGCGGCACATTCTCCATGGCCGCCAGGGCGTAGGCGCGCATCAGCCGCGCCATTCCCGAGACGTTTTCCGAAAGGATCGGATTGCGTTTGTGCGGCATGGCCGACGAGCCCTTTTGCCCTTGGGTAAACGGTTCTTCGGCCTCTTGCACCTCGGTGCGCTGCAGATGGCGTATCTCCACGGCGAATTTTTCCAGGGAACTCGCGATGATCGCCATCGTCGCGAAGTAAAAGGCGTGCCGGTCCCGTTGGATGATCTGGTTCGAGATCAGCGCCGGCTTGAGACCGCTCTTCCTGCATACGTAAGCTTCGACTTTGGGCGATATTTGCGCAAAGGTGCCGACCGCTCCGGAAATCTGCCCGACCGAGATGTCGTCGACGGCTTTTTTGAAGCGCTCCAGGTGGCGCGCCATTTCCTGATACCAGAGCGCGAGCTTGAGCCCGAAGGTGATCGGTTCG
This sequence comes from uncultured Pseudomonadota bacterium, assembly GCA_946478635.1. Next base: position 5,712 of record CAMLCX010000059.1, on the reverse strand, counting down.
GCGTGCACGCCGTGGGTGCGGCCGATCATGACCGTGCGTTTGTACTTATGCGCCTGGCGGCGCAGCACCTGCATCAGGTTTTTTAGGTCCTGATCGAGAATCGCCGAAGCCTCCTTGAACTGGATCGCCAGAGCGGTATCCATGACGTCCGAAGAGGTCATGCCGACATGGAGATAGCGCGCATCGTCGCCGATGGATTCCGCCACCGAGCTTAAAAACGCGATAATTTCGTGCTTGACCTCAGCTTCGATCTCGCGAATGCGCCCGACGTCGAAGCGCGCTTTCCTGCGAATCCGCGCGATGGCGGCCTTGGGCACCTTGCCGAGTTTCGCTAAACCTTCGGCGGCGAGGATTTCCACATCAAGCCATTTTTGGAAACCATTCTCTTCGGACCAGATCCGGCCCATCTCAGGGCGGGTATAACGGGAGATCATCTCAGAAGTGCCTTTGTCCGTTCGAGAGTTCGAGGGTCTCACCGCGATCCTGATTCTGTTGAAAAACCATCCGTTCATCCTTCGAGAGTCTCAGGACGAACGGAGGAACGGTGGAAATCATCGGAGTTTGTCCGTTCATGCTGAGCCTAGTCGAAGCATTCATTGGGTTTTTCAGCACAATCGATCCTAATTCATAACTTTGAACTTTTGAACCCTTCGACAAACTCAGGGCAGGCCCTTAACTCTTGAACTCAGCTTTTTTTATCCGTGTGGCCGAAGCCGCCCGCTTCACGCAGAGTCGCGGGGAGATCGTCCACCTCCTGCCAATGCACCCGCACGACGCGCTGGACTACCATCTGGGCGATGCGCTGGCCGGGCTCGATGACGATTGGCTCGGCGCCCAGATTGATGGCGATGATGTGAATCTCGCCGCGATAATCCGAGTCGATGGTGCCAGGGCTATTGAGCAGGGTGAGTCCGTGCTTCAGGGCGAGGCCGCTGCGCGGTCGAATCTGCGCTTCAAAGCCGATCGGCAGCGCGATGGCAATGCCGGTGGGAATGAGCGCGCGCTGCAGCGGTGCAATGGCCAAATCACCGTCGAGATCGGCGCACATATCCATGCCGGCCGCGCCTTCGGTCATGTAGGCCGGCAACGGCGCCGGGCTCGGCCGCAGGCGCTTGATTTCAATACGAACGTTTTCCACCTTGGCCCGCGCCGTGTGACTGCGACTCTAGTGATTCGTGTTTAAATTCTTGATCTGAAAATCGTCGGCAAAATCGCCCAAGAGCGTCAGTGTCATGCCGTCGTTTTGGAAAAGCTCGCGCGCGAGTTCGGCCACGTCGGCGCGACCGACCGTCCGAATACGCCGGCATATTTCCTCGGTGGTCACGCTTTTGCCGAAATAAATCTCGTTGCGCGCGATGTGGCTCATCCAGGAATCGGTCGATTCCAAGCCGAGCAGGGTACTGCCGATGAGCTGCCCCTGGGTGCGCTGCAGTTCCGCATCGGTGATGCCTTCAGCGGCAATTTTTTTGAGCTCGCCGGTGATCAGCTCGACGACCTCCTCGGTCGATTCGAGACTCGTGCCGGCGTAGACGCCGAAGTAACCCACGTCTTTGTACGAGGATGCAAACGAATAAACCGAATACGCTTTGCCGCGCTTCTCGCGAATCTCCTGAAACAAACGCGAGCTCATGCCGCCGCCGAGGAGCGTGTTGAGCACATAGCCCACGTAGCGTTTCGGATGGCTCTGGTGAATGCCGGCCATCCCCAAACAGAGGTGAACTTGCTCGAGCGGTTTTCGATGCGGATAAACACCGCTGGCCATCTCCGGCACCGTTTCACCGCGGAGGCCCGGCATCTTTTTGCCCGCGGCGCCATCGATCGATCCCAGACGCGCGGCCATCTCATCCACTAAAGCCGCATGCTGAATATTGCCCGCCGCGGCGACCACGACTCGCTCGGGCATATAGCGCGACTTGAAAAAGTCAACGATATCCTGGCGGCGAAACCCATTGACGGTCTCTTGGCGGCCGCAAATCGGCCAGCCGATCGGATGGTCCTTGAAAAAATCGAGGTTGAAAAGATCGTGCACGTAGTCGTCCGGCGTATCTTCGGCCTGGGAAATCTCCTGGAGAATAACCGAACGTTCGCGTTCGATCTCTTCGGCATCGAAGCTCGAATGGAGAAAAATATCGCTCAAAAGATCGATCGCGAGAGGCAGATTTTCGTCAAGGACCTTGGCGTAATAACAGGTGTTCTCTTTGGAGGTAAAGGCATTGATGACGCCGCCGACGGCATCCATCTCTTCGGCGATTTGCGCTGCGCTGCGCCGCTCGGTGCCCTTGAAGAGCAAATGCTCGATGAAGTGAGAAATGCCGTTTTCCGCCGCGCTCTCGTGGCGCGAGCCGTTCTCGACCCAGATCCCGAGACTGACCGACCGATTGTCGGGCATTTCGTGCGAAACGATCCGGATGCCGTTGTCGAGGACGGTCTTTTGGAACATTTAGCGGCTCGATACTCAGGCCGGCGCGTCGGAAGCAGCCGAGCCGCCGGTTTCTTCAAGCGCTTCCTTGCGGCTCAGGCGAATCTTGCCCTGGCGATCAATCTCCAGAACTTTGACCATCACCTCGTCGCCCTCCTTGAGCACGTCGCTCACTTTGCGCACGCGCTCGGCAGCCAGCTGGGATATGTGAACCAACCCATCGGTGCCGGGAAGGATCTCGACGAAGGCGCCGAACTCGACAATCTTGCGCACGGTGCCCTTATAAATTTTTCCGACCTCGGCTTCGGCGGCGATCCTCTGCACCATCTCGATGGCTTTTTTTGCCGCCTCTTCGTCGACCGAAGCGATCCGCACCGTGCCGTCGTCTTCGACGTCCATTTTGACGCCGGTGGCTTCGATGATGCCGCGGATGACCTTGCCGCCCGGGCCGATGATTTCGCGGATCTTATCCGGCTTGACCTTCAAGGTGACGATGCGCGGCGCATGACCGGAAATGCTGGTGCGCGCCGCCGGCAACGCCTGATTCATGATGTTGAGAATATGGAGCCGCCCTTCCCTCGCCTGGCGCAATGCCTGTTGCATAATGTCGCGATTGACGCCGCTGATCTTGATGTCCATTTGCAACGACGTGACGCCTTCGGAGGTGCCCGCTACTTTGAAATCCATGTCGCCCAAATGATCTTCATCGCCGAGAATGTCCGAGAGCACGCGCACATGCTCGCCCTCTTTGATCAGGCCCATGGCGATGCCGGCCACCGGCGCCACTAACGGCACACCCGCGTCCATCATTGAGAGCGAGCCGCCGCAAACGCTGGCCATGGAAGTCGAACCGTTGGATTCTAAAACTTCCGAGACGATCCGGATGGTATAAGGAAAACTGTCATCGGCAGGGAGCACCGGCAAAAGCGCGCGCTCAGCGAGGTTGCCATGGCCGATCTCGCGCCGGCCTGGACCGCGCAGGAATTTGACTTCACCGACGCTGAACGGCGGAAAATTGTAATGCAGCATGAACTTTTTGAAATGCTCGCCGATGAGCGCGTCGACTCGCTGTTCGTCCGAGGTCGTGCCCAAAGTCGTCACGACCAGCGCTTGGGTCTCGCCGCGGGTGAACAGCGCCGAGCCGTGCGTGCGCGGCAGCACCTCGACTTCGCAGGTGATCGGCCGGATATCTTTTAAGCCGCGGCCATCGATGCGCCGCTCCTGATGGATCACCAATCCGCGAAATACGTTGCGCTTCAGTTCTTCGAAGGCGCCTTTGATGTCTTTTTGTCTGTCGGGAAACTCGGCCAACGCTTGCGGCACGACTTCGGCTTTGACCTCGGCGATACGTTTGTAGCGTTCCAGTTTTTCCGGAACTTCGAGCGCCTGCTTGAGTTTGGCCAGGGCCAATTCCTCGACCCGCTTGGCCACTGCCGAATCCAATTTGGCGAGCGGCACTTCTCGTTTCGCCTTGCCGATCTCCCGACGCAGCTGCTCTTGAATGTCGAGCAGCGGCTGAATGGCCTGGTGGCCGGCGAACAACGCTTCGAGCACTTCGTCTTCCGGCACCATCTGGGCGCCGCCCTCGACCATGACGATCGCATCTCTGCTGCCGGAGAGAAAAATATCCACATCGCTTTCGTCGAGTTGGCTCTGCATTGGATTCATAATCCATTGGCCATGATTGCGCCCAATACGAATTCCGGCGAGCGGGCCATTGAAGGGAATGTCCGAAACCTGCAACGCGACTGAGGCGCCGAGCATGGCGACGACATCGGGATCGTTTTCCCGGTCCGCCGAAAGCACAGTCGCAATCACCTGTGTTTCACAGCGCAGTCCTTCGGCGAACAGCGGGCGAATCGAGCGATCGATCAGCCGGCAGGTGAGAATTTCTTTCTCGGAAGGCCGGCCCTCGCGTTTGAAAAAACCGCCGGGGATCTTGCCGGCGGCGAAAGTCTTTTCCTGATAATCGACAGTGAGAGGAAAAAAATCCGTATCGAGTTTGAGCTCTTTGGCCGCGACCGCCGTGACCAGGACCACGGTTTCACCGTAGGTGACCAACGCGGCGCCATCCGCCTGTTTGGCCATGCGGCCGATTTCGATAGATAAGGGTCGGCCATGAAATTCCAATTCAACTTTTTTAACCATATAAGAATCCTCGGGCGGGAGACGTAGGTGACGGTGGAGTGAAAACGGCGGGCAACAGCGTTGGAATACTTACTTGCGTATTCCAAGCCTCTGGATCAGGTTTTGGTATCTCGCGAAATCCGTATTTCGCAGATAGTCCAGAAGTCTTCTTCGCTGCCCGACTAACTTCAGGAGGCCACGACGAGAGTGGTGATCCTTTACATGGACCTTGAAGTGCCCGGTAAGATGCTCGATGCGCTGGCTCAACAACGCAACCTGCACCTCTGGAGAGCCGGTGTCCGTCGGATGAACCCTGAACTGCTCGACTGTTTGCTGTTTTTGCGGTTCAGTAATCGCCATATCTCCGCTCTTTTCTCTCTTTCCTTTTAGTTGGGAAATTTCTACCACACTGGTCCATGCTTGTAAAGCAGCCAAGCGCAGCAATAGGGATCGTCCAACTCCGGGAATCAATTTGAAATACTCGCTTTTATAGCGCGCAACGGCGCCGCGCGAACAGCAAGTATCGCGGCTCGATCAAAGGTGATAAAGTTAGCGCCGTTGTGAAGCTAAGTGTTCTGAGTCTTGCGGCGCTCTGCCTGGTTTGCCTCGTTCCGCCCGTCCGGGGTGCCGAGTACTATCGCTGGCAGGACGACAACGGCGTGCTCCACATTACCGACAACTTGCACAATGTGCCGCCGAAGCACCGCGACAAAGTCAACCGGGTCGCAACGCCGGAGACGCCGCGGGTGCCGGCACCCGAGGTCAAGCCGCCGCCGCGCCGGGCCTCGATTCCCATCGAACGACATGGCCAAGTGGTGGTTATCCAGGCCACCCTGAACAATAAACGTTCGGCCAAATTCGTCGTCGATACCGGCGCCAGTTACACGCTGATCTCTACCGCGCTCGCCCGCGAACTCGCCATCGACTTGGGGACGAATGCCAAAACCTTGCCGTTTCAAACCGCCAACGGGCTGATTAACGCGCCGGTGACTAACCTGGACTCGATTGCCGTCGGCGGCATGGAGATTCGTGATCTGCCGACCGCCGTTCACGATGCCCTTCCCGACCCGCAGGTGGCCGGTCTTCTGGGGCTCAACTTCCTCAGCAACTTCCGCATGGATATCGACACCCAGAAGGGCGTTCTTCATCTCGAAAGAAAATAAGCG
>CAMLCX010000058.1 GCA_946478635.1 uncultured Pseudomonadota bacterium | reverse complement strand
CCGACGTGAGACTGCCTCAAATTTCCCCAAAATTGCGCCACCGGGTCGTTTCGCCCGCGGGGAGGGCGTACTGGTGTTGACGATGCTTACAACGGCCAATCACACACCCTGACTCTTTAGTAGATCTGTCCGTCGAAGACCCACCGATCGAGATTGTCGAAATAGGCGCGGCGCAGGGCGAGGCTCATGGCGACGGCGCGGGCGGCACGTTCCTGTCTATCGGTCGTTGTTGCGTACTTCACTAAAATTTCGAACGGATAGTTGCCATGCTCGGCTTCGTCCTCGTGGATGCGCTTGTACGGGTCGGTGACCCAGCTTGGCACCGTTCCCGCGTTGAGACTCTTGGCAATTAGATAGTCGGCCACGCCTTCACCCGCCATGGGAAAAGCCGCGATGCGCTCGACGGTATCGGTCAGTCCCTCGAAGGAATTGAACATCGCCATCTGCGCGGGAAGCGGTTTGTAGTCGTAAGGCGTTGCACCCTTGCCGCGCAGCGCCTCTTCGAGAAAACCGGCATGCTCGTATTCTTCGTGCGCCGCTTCCGCGAGGATTTTCTTCACGTCGAGCTCCGCTGTGCTTTTGAGCCAGCCGCCGAAGATTTCACCGGCCCGGATCTCATTGAACAACCGGCTTTGCATGACTTTAATGCGCCCTTCATCCGTGGTCAGGGGAATATAGCTGTAAGCGGGTAGCCTGGCTTCAAGCGTCTGGCAAAACTCGGCCACCTGTCTTTCGATGGTTTCGGCGAAAGCGCGGCTGTCCATGGAAATCTCCTTTTGCAACGTGAATATCGAGCGCCACCCTTCGAGCGAAAGTCCGGACGAACGGAACAAGAGTCATTCTTCCTGTTATTGGCGGTGATCCGCTGCGCACCGAGAACGGATTTTCCCAAGTCCGGAGGCCGTCGCAAACTCATTCCGCCGACCGAAATCTCCGCTATCAACAACGCTCCCCAAGGTCAAGCTGTTCAACGGCTCGGCGTAGTAAAAACGTGATTATGACGGGCTAACGGCAACCTCATTATGTCAGGGTGGGACGATAACAACCTGGTCAGGAAAGGCCGAGAAACGGATAGAGTCGTGCAATGAGTGTTTCGAGGCGAGCTATCGGCAAGCCGGAGTCGCGCGGACAATGAGCCCGTTGGCATTTTGAAGTTTCGCTCCCCCGGCGTCGCTTCCGGGACGGCTGCCGGGGACGTGAAAGCTCGACGGGCGAAACTTAGCGATTGCGCCGTAGTGGTTGGCTCGAATAGACGGGTGGAAAGATGACGTCGCTGGAATTCCCGTTTTCATAGCTTAACGGAGTTGTCACGGTGCCGCTATAGTAATTATTGCGAAACAAATTCCCACCCCTCGAATTATCAATTACGTAAGCGAAATAGTCCGCGAGCTGGCCGATGTAATTTTGTTCGACCGTGCTGTTAAGGAGCCGATTGAAAGCGAAGAGGGTAAACATATTGGTTGCGCTATTCGACGTCACGGTGGAGCTCTCCAGATAGCGCAGATCCATCGCAACGATCGGTGAGGCCGAATTGCCCCCGCCTTCCATGCGATTCTGCGAGACCGCGGTATTATAAAAACTCAACCCACTGTTGGGCCCGGCATTGAATTTTATCAGCGCCGATTCGCTCGGTTGAGCTTCGGCTCCGGCCGCTATCTGAATCCGGTTGGCTCGAATCGTGATTTGCTCAAAGACATTACCGCTGGCGCTCACGCTGCTATTGCCCGGGCCGACATGAATCGCCTCGGTTGGAATACGATTGAAGACGATGGTGTTGTTGCTGATGGTAATATTTCTAATCGTGACATTGATATTGTCCGGCGGATCGATATTGACGGCAACGGCGGCGCCCACGGGGTCGATGATCGTGTTGCTGTCGATCAAATAGTTTTCAAGAATCACGCCGTCGTCGACGCTGAACAGGCCAATGGCTCCGGTTCTCACACCACGCTTGAGAGTGTTTTTCTGGATGGTTACCGCTTGGCCGAAGTCCACTTCGAGCTGGAGATCCTCGATCACGTTGCTCAGGATGCGGATGTTTTTGTGCGGCAAAGTGCCGTTGCCGAAGACATAAGCATATCGATCGGTGGGACCTAACGGCAGCGGCGCGCTGTCGATGAATCGGGTGCGGGTGATAAGCACATTTTCGGTATCATAAAAGCGCACGCCGCCGTACGCACCGACGGACCGATTGTCGAAGGTGAGATCTTGAAGAGTCAGTCCATTGACAGCGGCGAAGGTCATCAGCGGAGCGCTGCCATTGGCGTTGCCGTTTCTGATCGTGGTCGCGCTGCCCTTCCCTTTGATGGTCAGATTGCTTTTGCTAATAACGTCGACATCGTTGCAAATGTATATGCCGGCGGGAAAAAAGACCGTATCGCCGGGACGGGCGGCAATCACCGCTGAAGCGATGGCGGCACTATCGTTGTGCGTTCCGTCTCCCAGGGCACCGAATGATTTGACATTAAGCGTGGCTCGCCCCCAGGCGCTGGCCACTAGGTCTAACGATAAAAGACTCTTTTCCGGATCACTCCAAGGTAGACGAACCGGAAGAATATTTACGATGAAGAGAACCAAGCCGACGACCAGGGCACGGAGTATAGGTCTTGCCATTTGTTTTCGATCACCTTTCTACTGTTTTTGCCACCTGCCCGAGGTTCGTGCGCACGAACCCAAGCGGGAGATCATCCAGCGCGACTTTTCAGTTCAGCTCAAGTCGCGCATTTTTGATTGCCAACGTGCAGCGTCCAGGTTGACTTTCGCATGCGCGGAGCGAAGGAGCCGATAACTTCGCCCAAAACTCGATTACACTTTCGCTTTGGACCGCCGATCGGGGCTGGGATGCTGAGGACAGGTTGTAGCCGGCAGGCTGTTTCGATAATGAATCGTTCTTTGAACAATTCGGTCATCGTGAGCGTGGAGGTAATTTCTTACAACCGCTCCATATCGATGAACGCTTCGCTTAAAGGTTTTCCTCGCAGTGGTTGGAAAGCAAAATCCGTTCACAGGAAGCAAACGTTGACTTTGCTGGAGGTTATACAACAAAGGAGTGAAAAGAGAGAAAGACTAGTTCAACTTTGTTCAGCCAATGGACGGTTGTCGTCAACGGGATTCAGCGCCGGCATTTGTTCAACGTCAGTGGCGGCAAAGACCGCCGAATAGACACCGTTGCTTCCGGATAATTGGCCCACTCGGCATGACCACGTATTACGATTGAAGGATTTTGACTGACTGTCGGCGGTTCGTTGGTTTGAATTCGAGATAGGCAGCGATAGTCAAAAAGCTCTGCCGGCTATTTCACCTTGGTGTGATCCGGGTAACCCGGGCATCGCTGCTTACGGCTGGCTTAGCGGCTGGTGATCAACACAACGCCAGCCACCATCAAGGCCGCGCCGACCACAACCCGCGCGTTGATCGTCTCCACGGCGCGCAAGAAGAGGACGCTGAAAAGAACCGTGAACAGCGGCGTCGTATTAAGCAGCGGGATGATGACGGAGAGTTCGCCGCGACCGAGGGCGATAAAGTTTGCCACTTGCGCCAGCGTGGCGATGAGCGAGGCGCACAGAAAAAAGCGGAATCCTTCCCAGCGTATTTTCAATTGTTCCGTTCTTCTTGTGGCGAAAACGAAACCGAGCAGTAGAAGGAGCGATACGGTTGTGACCACCGCGACAGCGACGAACGGGTCGGGGATGATTTTCAATGCCTGCTTGCGCAGGCTCTGGGAGACGGCGGATATCAGGGCCGCGGCGATGGGAAAGATCGTGTCGAGCAGGCGCCATTGCTTATCGCCCTCGCGCCGGCCCGAGATCAACCACAGGCTTGCCACGATCAGCAGCGTGCCGAAAAAAACCAACCAGCCCGGCCGCTCGCGAAAGATTACAATCGCGATGGCCGTCGCGAAGAGCGGCTCGATGCCGCGCAGCGGGCCGGCGCGGGCGACGCCCATGCGTGTAATGCCCTCGTAAAACAGCGCGCGTGCAAAGAGGGGCTGCATGCAGCCGCTGATCAAATAGTAGATCATCGCCGGTGACGCGAGAAACGCGAGCGAGGTGGTGGCGGTGAGATAGGTCCACATGCAAGTGACCGAGACCACGTAGCTCACCAACATGGCGGCGAAGATGTTGGATTTTCGCAGCCCGAAGCGGACTAGAACCGAATCGGCCGCCCAGCCCATGGCCGAGCCGATGGCAACAATTTCTGCGAACAAGGATGTCAAGTTGGGTTTCGTTTCCTCGAAGCTCTCAGATAAACGGACTGTGGCAAGATTTGCAACGGAAATGGGGTGCGCGACGGGGCAAGACTTGCACAATACCCACCTGCTGGCCTAAGATCGCGTCGGCCTAATGAAAATGGCCCAGGAGGATACATGGAAAAGCAAGCGAAGATTGTGCAACTAAAAACCCAGCTCGTCAAAGAAGGCCACACACGCGATCTCCTCGCCGAAACGGATCTGATGACCCTGCGAATCCATTGCTATGCTCCCGGCATCGGTGAAAACGCGCTTCACTCGCATACCAAGGAGGATCACATGTTTTTGGTCCTGCAGGGAAAGGCGCAATTTATCACCGGCCGCGACGGTAAGACCGTGGTCACTGCCGGCAAGAATCACGCCGTGGTGCTTCCGGCCGGATGCTACTATCAGTTTTGCAATTCGGGCAGTGAGCCTCTAGTCATGGCCCGCATCGGCGCCGGGTCGGATAAAGCGGACCAGCGGCTCAATCCGGACGGTTCGGCGATTCCCGGAAGGGCGCACGAACAAGGCGCGGCCAAGCCGGTTCTTGTTGAGGGAGCTTTCTTTGAGTGATCACGCCATAAAGGCGCAAGCCGGTGGGTATTTTGCCGTTTAACTTTTGCCTGCGCAGGATTCGATAGAGAAGAAATTTTGCTGCATGTCTCTTAAGAAAAAACTCGAGCTGGTTGGCCTGTACGGAAGCTCTTTGCTGCAAAACCGGAAGAATGCGGCGTTCTTTCGGGACATTCAAACCTATGTCATGTTCGTCGGCTATCCGAGAACAGGACACAGTCTCATCGGATCTCTACTCGATGCGCACCCGAACATAGTCATCGCGCACGAATTGGATGCGCTAAAATTATTCAATTGCGGGTTTAGCCGGCGGCAAGTGTTTCATCTGCTTCTGGAAAATTCCAAGGTCATGGCCGCATCCGGGCGCAGCCACAGCGGCTATTCCTATGAAGTGCCGAATCAGTGGCAAGGCCGGTTCGCAGAGCTGCAGGTCTTAGGCGATAAGAAAGGCGCGACGTCGGCGATGCGCTTCTATCTCGATCCCCGATTGCTCGCGCGCGTGCGGCAAAAGATCGGCAACGACCTGAAGTTCGTCCACGTCATGCGCAATCCCTATGATGTCCTGGCAACGATGGCGCGGCGCAGTCCGCGCAAGACGTTGGACACGCACATCGATGTATTTTTTCAACTCTGCTCGAGTATTCAAAGGCTGAAGAAGCAGCTCGAACCGGCGCAGATTTTCGATGTGCGGTTGGAATCGTTTATCGAAGATCCCCAGCCTCATCTTGAGGACCTCTGCGCTTTTCTTGGTGTCAGCGCCGATGCGCGCTATCTAAAGGATTGCTCGGGCATTGTCTTCAAGTCACCCAAGAAGAGCCGTTTTGATATCGGGTGGGATCGAGAAACCGTTGCCAAGGTGCGTGAACGCATGGCTGAGTTCAATTTTCTGTCCGGTTACGGCTACGATGAAGATCCATCTCCAGCCGTTCGTGAGAAGGGTTCTCGCTCCGTCGGATATCAAGGCGTTCTGACAGCCGGGAAATTGCTGCTCGCAGTTGCCTGCGGAATGACCAACATCCTGTTTGCGAACCTGCCGATTTGACCGGCGCGCCCATTAAGCCATGATCGCCGCGCCGTGCGATCATGCGCTGTCCTTGGTTCGCCCTGGCCAGTCTCGAGCAAATGCTCGGCGAGTGGAAGTCAACTAATTAAAGCGTAGTTCGATTAAACTTGATTGAGTGGAAGGGACGAGCCCGGACGCGTGGGGGCGGGCCCGGGCTCGTCGGGGAGAGCCTCCCCTTACGGGGAAGTTCGCGGCACAGGTTAGGCAATATCGCGCATATGAGAAAAGGTAAATTGCAGCTTTCGGATCTCGGCATTGAACCAACGTTGTCGTCGGCGGTGACGGGACAGATGCGGTTCGAGCAGCGATTGCGGATACATCTTGGCGCCGCATTTTTCGCATTTAGCCGCGCGTAGAGTAGCCTGGTCGAGTGCAATAATTTTTGCCGGTTTCTGAGACGTTGCTGCCATTTTCTTCCCTTCCTCCTTGCCGGAAGATGGGACAGCAAGCAATATGCCAGTGCGCCGGAGAGGCTCCAGCAAGAATTCCCGAGATTTTTTCTAGGCAGGACGCTAATCAAACCGTTCTTTGTCAGGCGCGGATTGTCAAAGGCGTGTCAGGGATGACAGCGGCAGGGGCAAAACGCTGTGAAACTCCACGCGCCCTTTCCGGCGCTGGTGGTGGTTCGATGGCGACGCGGTCTGATGATCGTCCTGATTTGAGGTCGTTGATTTGGAATTCCGCAAGCGTTCAGCAAACGTACACTGCGCCTACAGATATTCTTTAAAGCCGAAAAAAGCGGCAGCCGTGCCGCCCAATAAGTCGTCGATTTCCTGCGCCGAAAGTCCGTCGCGGGCTTTGAGCATGGCAATGGTATTGGGCGAGGTCCCATCGGGATGCGGGTAGTCGCTGCCGATCATGAGGCGCGAGCTGCCGAGCCGCTTCACCACATCCGGCAGCGTTGAATCTTCCGAGCCGAACGAAAAATAGAAATTGTTAAAGCAGTCCTTGGGCCGTCGCTTGGTTTTTTCGCGTGCCGCTGGGCGCGCGTCGTAGGCCATTTCCAATCGATCGATGAGCCACGGAATCCAGCCGATACCGACTTCGAAGAAACCAAATTTCAAGGCCGGGAAGCGGTCGAGCACGCCGCTCAACGACAGCGCCGAAATTGCCGTGAAGACTTCAAAAGGAAAACCGAGGCAAACGTCAAGATTATACCGCGCGAAGCGCTCGACCCCGAGGAGGGGGCCGCTATCGACGCCATGAACGGAAAGCGGCACCGCCAGTTTTTCCACCGCCTCGTAAAACGGCCAGAGAAATTCGCTGTCCAGATCTTTACCGTTGACGTTTTGATAGACGACCACCGAGTGCAGGCCAAGCTCTTTGATCGCGTACTCCGCCTCCGTAATCGCAAGCTTCACATCCTGCAGGGGAGTAGCCGCAATGCCGATGAATTTGTTTGGGTATTTTTTTAGTATTCGCGATATCGCGCGGTTGTAGGCGCGGCTGACGTTGGCGCCCATGGCTGCGTCGACATCGTAGTAAAAAGGCGAGTTGTTGGGAATCAGCACCTGCAGGTCGAAACCGTCCGCGGCCATCGCGGCGATGCGCGGTTCGGCTTCGAAGTCCGATTTCGGCCGGCCGTTAATCCGCAGTGGTTTGATATGGTCCGGTACGAACGGCGTCCGCGCGGGATAATCGATGCGATAACGCCCGCTTGGCAAAGCGACCACGCGCGGACCCACCTCGGCATATTGCGGATCCAAATCGACAAAGGCATCGAGGGGCGTAAAATGGGTGTCGGAATCTATGCGGATCATTCTTGCCTCCGTGCTTAGGGGTTCCCTTTGCGCAAAATTAATTTGTCGAAGAGTTCGACCAATTCATTGGCACGCTCGCCCCACTTGAGCGGCGAAACGATTTGCACGCGGCGGTTGCCCGGGTCGACGAGGTATTTTACATCCTGGCGGCTGACCCAGCGCCCCTGCGCGGCCATGACTTCCTGGCCGCGCTGGGAAAGTAGAAAATCGACAAACAGAGCTGCACTGTGCGGATGCGGTGCGCGCGCGCCTATCCAAACGCCCGTCGGAGTTTTCGCAACGACGTACGGCTCGGGGAAAATGATTTCGATGGGCGCGCCCTTCGACTTCAAGAGATATCCGGTGTGATTATAGCCGTCGACCATTAACGGAATTTCCCCCGCGGCAACGAGCTGCCCCAGAAGATTATTGCCTTTGCGCAGATTGAGCTGCTGCCTGCCGAGTCGTTCGGCGATCTGCTTGCCTTTTTCCTCGCCGTAGTAATCGATCAAGGCCGCGAGCCAATCGTAGGATTCGTCGTCCATGCCGAGCCGGCCTTTCCAGCGGGGCGCGAGCAGGTCTTCGATGGATTTAGGATAGTCCTGCGGCTTAAGCAAATTTTTATTTGCGAGATAAAGTTGGCCCTGGGTGAAGATCGCATTGAAGTAACCTTCGTTGTCTTTGTAACCGGGACGAAGCGCATCGCGGTAGGGTGAGCGGTAGGCGGCGATGATCTGGCGCTTGCGCAGCGGCACAAGGAACAGCCCGCGAATGTGAGTGATGTCGAAAAGGTAGGATTTCGCGCTGTACTCCGAAGTAATGCGGGTCATCGTCTGCACCGCGCTGCCGTTCAAGAGTTTCACCTTTAAATAGGGATGATCTTTCTCGAATAGATTGATCAATTCCTGGGAGTTCTCGCGATTCATGGTCGAATACCAGACCAGCTCGCCTTCCTTGCGCGCGCCTTCGGTGAGTCTTTGCTGGCGCTCACCGGGCGAAAGTCGATTGATTTTGTCGAGAAGATCTTCGACGCCTTGCGCGACGACAAAATTCGGCGCGCAGGCCAAATAGAGAATGATCAGCAGCAGGATTCGCGCGGTTGATGGGCCGTTCATGCCTTCCTCAATTTCCGAGCGCTCGACAGGAAAGATTCCAACGGCCGCAAATCTAAGACAAGCAGGGGAGGGGTGTCAATCGAGATCAGCAGGAAGCGATGGCTTGGCGTACTGCTTCGATGATCCTCGTTTTGCTTGGCAAAAATTGCTGTTCGAGTGTGCGGCCGGCGGGAACCGGCGCAAAAGCCGCCGCAACGCGCGCAATGGGACTGTCGAGATAAAAGAAGGCTTGTTGCTGAACCCGAGCGACGATCTCCGCGCCTATACCACCTTGCTCAACCGCTTCGTGGACGACGACGAGCCGGCCGGTTTTCTTGACGGAAGTCGCGATGGTATCGATATCGAGCGGCGAGATGGCGCGCGGGTCGATCACTTCGGCAAAAATCCCCTCGGCCGCGAGGTCTTCGGCGGCCTCCAGCGCAAGACCGAGCATGTTTGCCAGGGCGACGATCGTCACGCTATCGCCTGAGCGCGCGATCGCCGCCTCTCCGATTGGCACGATATGTTCGCCGCCGGGAACCTCGCCCTTTGACCAGTAGAGACCGCGATGCTCGATAAAGACGACGGGATTGTCGTCGCGGATCGCCGCCTTGAGCAAGCCTTTGGCGTCGGCGGCATTGGCGGGCATGACGACTTTGAGCCCGGGGACATGGGCGAGCCACGCTTCGAGGCTTTGCGAATGATGCGCGCCCATGGCGCCGCTGATGCCGCATTGCACGCGCACCGTCAGCGGAATTTTAAGCTGGCCGCCGGACATGTAGTGCAATTTGGCCGCATGATTGACGAGCTGGTCCATTGCGAGCGTGATGAAATCGATGAACATGATTTCCACCACCGGCCTGAGGCCGGCGGTGGCCGCGCCGATGGCAAGCCCCATCACGGTTCCTTCACTGATCGGCGTGTTCACCATGCGGTTTTGGCCGAACTCTTCGGCGAGCCGTTTGGTCACGCCGAAAGGCCCGCCGAGGGCGACGTCCTCGCCGAAGACGTACACTGATGAATCGCGACGCATCTCTTCGCGAAGACCGGCGCGAATGGCATCCAAATAGGTTTGTTCCATGTTGCAGAGCCTAAAACCGTGAGCAGTTTCAATTCACGCGGTCACCTGGCTGGCCGCTTCGCCAGCTGCTGGCCACGGTGACGACAACGCGAACTCGGCGGCTTTCTCGATCCGGTCACGGGCTTCGCGCTCGATTGCTTCGATCATTTTGTCGGTAATCGCTTTTTTGCTCTTCAAGGCGCGGACAACGCGGGCGATAGGGTCTTTCTTCTGCCACTCCGAAAGCTGCGCCAACTCCCGATATTTCGCCGGATCGCCTTCGTAATGGCCGCGCATGCGGTGGGTCAGGCATTCGACGAAGACGGGTCCCTTGCCGTCACGGCATTTTTTCACGGCTTTCTCCACCGCGTCGCGCACGGCAAAAAGATCGTTGCCATCGACCGTGCTGGCCGCGATGCTGTAGGTTTTGGCATGCCGGGCCAAGCGTTTGATCTTCGTGTGCGCCGATAACGGCGTGAATTCCGCATAACCGTTATTCTCGCAGACAAAAATCACCGGCAGCCGCCAGAGGCTCGCGATGTTGAGGGATTCGTGAAACGGCCCGGCTTGACCGGCGCCGTCGCCAAAAAAAACCATGGCAACCTGGCTTTGTTTCTTCTCTTTGGCGGCGAAGGCCGCGCCCAACGCCAGCGGGATGGTGCCGCCGACTACGCCAGTGGCGGTCATGAAGCCGGTTTCTTTGGCGACGATATGCATCGAGCCGCCTTTGCCGCCGCAGTAGCCGGTCGCGCGCCCGGCGAGTTCCGCCATGAGCCGGTTGACGTCGGCGCCTTTGGCGATGGCATGGCCATGGGAGCGATGGCCGCCGTAGACGAAGTCATCGGCGCGGAGCGCACAGCAGGCGCCGACCGCAACGGCTTCCTGACCGATGCCGAGATGAAGCAGGCCGACAATCTGCCGCTCGGCGTAGAGCGCGGATGCCTTTTCCTCGAAGGCACGGATGAGCCACATGCGGCGGAGCAGGTCGAGGGGGTCCGGTGAATTTGTCTTAGCCACGGCTCAAAATCAGATAATGACGAGACGGCAATCGACCTGGGACGGGTGAGCAAAATTTCAATGCCGGTGTTGGGCAAACGAAAAAAGATTTCTCGCTTTGCGCGAAATGGCAGGTGAGTTGTTTATGCTTCAAGGCGACTTGGTTCAGGACCCCCGAAACCCGAAACCCAGGACTCCCAAACAGTTGTTACGCTACCGCGGCTCGCACCGCGTCCATGATGCGCGCTTCGGAAGGGCCGATGTGCGCTTCCAGCGGCGGGCTATACGACACGGGCACGTCCAGGGTCGAGACGCGGCGGATGCGGGTTTTTAGTTTATCGAAGCCGGTCTCAGCGATGCGCGCGGCGATTTCCGCCGCAACACCGCAGCTCTGATGGGTTTCATCGGCGATAACAACGCGATGGGTTTTCTCGAGCGATGTAATAATCGTCGCGAGATCGAACGGCACGAGAGTGCGCGGGTCGATGACTTCGACGTCGATGTTTTCCAGGGCGAGCTTGGCCGCGGCCTGAAGCGCCACTTGAACAGTGTAGGACGTGGCAATCAGAGTCACGTCGCTGCCTTGCCGTTTGACATCCGCCACGCCGAAGGGAATCGGCTTGTCGTTTTCAGGCACTTCGCCGCGAATATCCAGAAGCCGGGTGTGATCGACGAAAATCGTCGGATTGTCGGTCGATACGGCGGTTTTGAGCAGGCCTTTCACATCGCGCGGCGAAGACGGGATGGCAATCTCCAAGCCGGGAACATTCCACAGCATCGCTTGCGGACTGCCGGAGTGCTGCGCCGCGCCGCCGCCGCGCAAACCGTGAAACAGATGGAACACAACCGGCACGCGAGTTTGCCCGCCCGACATGAAGTACGCATTGGCCGCTTCGTTGGCGACCTGCGGCCAGGCTTCATAGATGAAGCTGCCGGTGCTGAGATCGACGATGGGCCGCAGTCCCGCCATCGCAGCGCCGGTGGCGAGGCCGCAGAAGCCGAGCTCGGAGATCGGCGGCGAGATCATGCGCGCGCCATATTTATTTTTGAGATTTTGAAAAACGTGCCGGTGCGGGCTCAAGCTCAAAAAAGTGCCGTTGATCAGATGCACTCGCTCGTCCGCCGCCATGATTTCTTCCAGCGCTTCGAATTTGGCTTCGTAATAGGCAATTTCTCTCATAATCATCCTAAGGCTGCTGAAAAAGACTCCAAGAATTGCATTTAAGCAAAAAAATCTCGCTCAGCGGTTTCCGGCTTCGGATAAGGACTGTTGACCGCGAACTCCACCGCCGCGGCAATTTCAGCTTTCACTTGACGCTCGATGGCGGCGATTTCATCTTGGGTCGCTTGTCTGCCTTCGACCAGCTCGCGAATGTAGATCAACAAGGGATCGCAGCTGCGATACCATTCACGAGCCTTTTCCGGCACGCTACTTACGTCCCATGCGAGCGCCGTGTCGGTCGGCCGCGGCACCGTCGGCCAGTTGGTCTCGCTGCCGGGATAGCGCACGGTTTGCGCTTCGACAAACTGCGGGCCATCGCCGCGGCGAATTTTCTCCACCGCTTCGGCGATCGTCGCATGGACAAGACCGGCGTCCATGCCGTCGATTTGCTGCGCTGGAACCTTGTAAGCTCTCGGCAAATCGGTCAGTGGATAGGCCGCCATCGAAGAGGACTGCGCCGCCGCCACGGCGCGGCCAGATCCGTACTTGCCGTTGTTCTCGCAAAGAAACAGCACCGGCAGTTTGTAGAGCGATGCGAGATTCAGAGCTTCCGGTGCGGCGCCTTCTTCCAAGGAGCCGTCGCCGAACAAACACACGGTCACCCGGCCGTTTTTCTGTGCCTTCGCGGCGTAGGCGGTGCCGGTCGAGAGCGGGATGATTCCCGCGACAACGCCGGAGCTATGGAGAAAGCCAAGCGACGGCGCGACCGAGTGGAAGGAACCGCCCTTGCCCTTGTTCAAGCCGTCGGCACGGCCAAGGATTTCGGCCAGGAGCTTTTTCGGCTCGGCGCCGCGGGCGAGCAGATGGCCATGATTTCTGTGCGTGGTGAAGAGATAATCGTCCGAGCGGAGACAAGAAATCGCCGGCACACCGGTTCCTTCTTGCCCGACATAAAGATGGTAGTGGCCGCCGAATACGCCCTTGTCGTGCAGCGGCACAAGATTCTCTTCGAAGTGGCGGATGACAAACATTCGCCGGCACAGATCCAGCAAATTTTCGCGTGGTAGATTGGGTAACATGATGTCTCTGACTTATTTCAATGAGCGGGGCTTTGTCAACGCCGGGTTAGACGCATTGACAACGCGCCGGGCGCGGGACTAAATGCAAAAATAGGCAGGTTTTGCTGGAGGCCAAAGATATGATGTCAAAACGTCTGTTGCCGGGGGTCTTGTTTGCGAGCCTGATGATCATCCCTGCGGCGCTGTTCGCGCAGCCTCGCGCACTCAAGAAAGTTCAGGTGGGCGTTCCGGCGATCAGTATGGGAAACATCATTATTTATTTTACCAAAGAAGCAAAAATTTTTGAGAAATATGGTCTCGACGTCGACCCCGTCGCTGTCGCAGGTTCCGGCATCGCTTCCAAGGCTTTGATTTCCGGCAGCGTGCTGATTTCGCCGATCGCTACGCCAACGGTCATGACGGCGGTGCTTGCCGGCTCCGACATGGTGATCCTGGCGCACACGATGCCGGGTGTGATCCAATCGCTGGTGGTGAGGCCTGACATCAAGCGCAGCGAAGACCTAAAGGGAAAAACCGTCGGCGTCACGACGTTCGGCTCTCTTACGGATTTTCTCGTAAAGTATCTTGCCCGGCAAAAGGGCCTTTCTCCGGACAAGGATTTCGCGCTTCTCCAGATCGGGTCGGACAGCGATCGATTTCTCGCTTTGCAGCAGGGACGGATTCAGGGAGCCACGTTATCGCATCCGAACTTTATCTTTGCGCAACGCGCGGGATTTCATGTGTTGTGGGATTTCTTCAAAGAAGTCGACTACCCTTGGAGCGAAATCGCAACGACCCGGACGCAGATCAAGCAAGACCGGGACTTGGTCATGCGTTACATGCGCGCCCATTTGGAGGGCATAGCCCGCTTTAAGCAGGAGCCTGAACTCGGGAAAAAAGTAATCAAAAAGATGTTGCGACTAAACGACGATTCGTTGGCGCAGGAATCGTGGGAGCTATTTGCCAAGCATCGCCTCGCCACGCCGTATCCCAATATCAAGGGCATGAAGACGAGCTACGAATATGTCGCGGCGACTTGGCCCGAAGTCTGGAAGCACAAGCCGGAAGAGTTTATCGACGCAAGCTTCGTCGAAGAGTTGGACAAGAGCGGCTTTATCAAAAAGCTCTACGAAAAATAGCTCCGCTCCATGAAAGTCCGCATCGGTATCGCCGTCGGGCAGTGGCCGATCAAAGGCTCCGGCCCCGAAGCGATCCTTGATCTGGTGGATCATCTCGAAGCGCTCGACGTCGATTCCTTATGGGTGAGTGATCGACTGGTGTCGACCGGACTCATTCTGGAACCCATCACGTTTCTTTCGTTTATCGCCGGGCGCTTGCGTAAAATGAAGCTCGGCACCAGCACGCTGGTGCTGCCGACGCGAAATCCGATTGTCCTCGCCAAAGAACTCGCCACATTGGATTTTCTCTCACAGGGTCGCTTGTTTCCGGCGATCGGACTCGGCGGCGATGAATCCAGGGACTTACAAGCCGTCGGCGTAAGCAAAAAGGAGCGCGCCGGCCGCGCTGACGAGATGATCGTTTTGATGCGCCGGCTTTGGACGGAAGAGAACGTTACGTTCAAGGGCAAGTTCTTCTCCGTCGAAGGGGCGACAATCATGCCACGGCCGTGGCAGAAAAGAGGTCTGCCCATTTGGGTCGGCGGGCGCAGCGAAGCCGCGCTCAGAAGAACAGGGCGGCTCGGTGACGGATGGTTGGTCTCCTCAGTTTCACCGACCGAAGTGGAATTGGGGATTAGAGCGATCCGCTCCTATGCCGCCGAGGCGGGGCGTCAAGTGCCTGAGGATCACTACGGCGTGCTGATACCTTTTCATTTTGCGGCCAATTTTGACAAGGCGTTCGAAGTTGCCGGACGCTCAGTTCGACCGCGCACCGATATCTCGATTGATGAATTCACCGCCTTCGGGACGCCGGAAGAAGTGCGAGCGAGAGTCAAAGCCTATATCGCTGCCGGCGCGACCAAGTTCATCATGCGACCGTGCGG
>CAMLCX010000057.1 GCA_946478635.1 uncultured Pseudomonadota bacterium | reverse complement strand
ACATGCTTTGCGGGAGAATACTCCGAGGTTCGATTGCAGCTTGGCCAGGGCAGGTCCTTGGCGGAGACTATACGCCGGATAAAGCACCAACAGCGTGAGACACTACACTAGTTTGGCTGGTTGCACGCCTTATGCGGCTGCGCTGGAAATGCCCCTCTCCGTGAATTTGTGAGTTGAGGGATAGTTATGGTATTCGGAAGGGCGTAATGATATGGCAATCGGAGGTCGCTGTCGGACCTTTGGAGAGGTCTAATTTAGTCCAGCGTCACAATTCTCGTTTGTCAGCTTGAGGCCACCCGGTCAGTTTCGCAGGCAATTACAAAGGCAATTATTAGTGGAACGACGTCATTTGCTTATAATCGGGGCTCCCCGCACCGGTACGACTCTGCTGGCCACCATGATCAGCCGGCATACGGAAATCGGCGTGCTCAACGAAGACAAGGGCTGGTCGATGCGTAGATTGTTGGGAAAGACGCTCGTCGGCAACAAGCGCTGTATTCCGAATCAGATAGAATTAAAAAGACCCGGCAAACTGCATATCCGCTTGTGGAAAAAATTAGGCCTCGCGAAGGAATACCAGAGCTCGCAGTTCTCGATTGAGGACTACTTGACCCTTCCTCATATCAAAATAATCGGGATCATTCGGGATGGCAATGACGCGATTTCGTCGGGAATGCGCCGCGGCAAAAAGAGCCTCGACGGAGCGACCTATCGATGGTGCCGGGCAATTGACATCCTGCATGAGCTCAAAACCCGTTTTCCCGAGTTGGTTCTGGTGGTGTCCTTTGAGGATCTGGTGCTCCATCCAAGAGAAAATATGATTCGCGCGGCCAAATTTCTCAACGTTGAATACCAGGACCGCATGCTGGAAGGCCCGATATATAATCCGTGGTATCCAGAAACCGGCATGAATGAAGAAAAAGTTAACCGATCCAAAAAAGATAGGGTCGACTTTAAATTACCGGAGCGTTTCCCTGTTACGGAGAGTCGTTATCGCGAATTATTGCTGCTTTGCCAAACCGACGTGGAATCGGAATCGATGCAATGCCAATACGGTTAACAATCAGATAACCGTGACTCTGGAAAGTCCTGGGTCTTAAGTTGCCGGGGGCGCTTTGCCCGTCGTGAAATCGGATTGGTTGCTCCGGCGAAATCATTGTCCACATCGGCCTGACGACGGCCCGCGTGTAACAAGCATAGCTGTTCTTGGCGGGGCTTTTGTCTTCGGTCTTGATGAATCTTGCCTGCAACACTTTCTCCGCCCGGAGTCTGAATTCCTGTTTTACCGTACCCGATGATTGCGCTATAAAATCAAGCGGGTAACCGGCAGCGGCTCCGATCACACGAGCACCCGGGGTTGCAATCCCCAGTCGTAGAGTTCCATCGCGATAGTGATGCAGGACGCGCGCAGCGCAATGGCAGGCGTCAGTAACCAAAACGGTTCATTATGAGTGGCGAGCCCAAAGTCTCGATCGTTATCGCGACCTACAACCGCGCTCATTTGTTGCCGGCGACTTTGGAGAGCATCTTCGACCAGCGATTTCAGGAATTTGAGGTCGTAGTTGTCGATGACGGATCAACCGATGACACGCGCAAGGTATTACGGCCGTACGAATCTCGCCTACAGTACGTCTACCAGGTAAACTGTGGACCCTCGTCGGCGCGCAATCTAGGCGTGCGACGCGCGAGCGCGCCGTGGATCTCCATCCAGGATTCAGATGATCTCTGCGCACCCAATCATCTGGAAACACTATATGGTTTCGTCAAGCACCATCCCGGCTGTGGCATGGTGTTTGCCAACGGCGCCTATCTCGGCGGTCCCGTGCACAACCGGGAAACGATCATTCCAGCCGCGAAATCACGGCAATTGCAAGAGCGCGGGGTTCAGCTCGCCGACCTTTTCGACAAGAGCATCGTGCGCCTGCAGGCGGCATTGATTTCCAGAACCGCATTCGAGGCACTGGGTGGACATGATGAGTCGCTGCGAATTTGCATGGATCTCGATCTGGCCTTCCGGCTGCTGATGAGCTTTCCCGTGGCCTACCTGGACCAGGTCGTATTTTCGTACCGCAAGCATGAAGGAAATATCGGCCGCAATGAAGAACTGAGATTGACGGAAAATATACGAGTCATTCAAAAATTGGTGCGCGATTGCTCGGCTGTCAAGGATGTGATTGGCGAGCGAAAAATCGCACGCCGGCTCGCCTACAGATATTACCGGCTGGCGAAAGGCCGGTGGAAAAAGCGCCAATCAGTAGATGCGCGCCGGGATTTACAGGAGGCGGTTAGGCTATGCCCGGCCAATTTGAAGTATCGCCTATACCAGATGAGATGGGCGTTGGTACCCGCGTAGACCGGTGTAAGGGTGTTTGCACGCTCATTCCGACAAGGATTCTACTGGCGCCGCACGCTTACGTGACTCGTACCGGCTCGTTCCTTCGGGCCGCAGTCGACAAGTTTGATTTTTACTCTGTCTGCTCCTATGTTTGAACTCCATGTCCAAGGCGTCAAACAAGTTTAGTGCATCGGCTAGCGTTTCGGCCATTATTGTTTGTTTCAATGAAGAGGACCGCATCCGGGATTGCCTGGAAAGCGTAAGTTGGTGCGATGAAATCGTTGTTGTCGATTCCTTCAGTACCGATCGCACACCGGAGATTTGTCGTCGGTATACCGAGCGGTTCACACAACATCCCTGGATGGGTTATCGCAAGCAGAAGGCTTACGCGCATTCCCAAGCCAGCAAAGATTGGGTGTTGCTGGTGGATTCGGATGAGCGCGTGAGCCCCGAGCTCAAGCAGGAAATTCTCGATAACCTGGCCTCGGAGAACGGGCAGTACGCCGGCTACGCCGTGCCGCGGCTGGTTCATTATTTGGGTCGCTGGTGGCGTCGCGGCGGTTGGTACCCGGACTACGATGTTCGGCTCTTCCGCCGGGAAAGAGCGACTTGGGGGGGCTCGGATCCGCACGAGAAGATTCTCGTCGATGGCCCGGTGCACCGGCTGACCCATCCGCTTTATCACTATTCGTACCGAAACATGGATGATCATATGGCGCGCATCAATCGGTTCACTTCGATCTCGGCGCAGGAGTTAAAAAAAAGCGCCGGACGCTGGCGTTTAAGCGACGCGCTGTTGCGGCCCGCCGTCCGTTTCTTCCGTTCCTACATTTTGAAGCGCGGTTTCATGGAGGGGTTCGCCGGGTTTTATGTCGCGGTAACCGCCGCAGTTTACGTTTTTCTCAAGTATGCTAAGGTTTGGGAGCTTGAATTAGAGGAGAGAAAGAAATTTGGGCGGAAGCGGTGACAACCGTCTTCTTAAGATTCTGCACATCGATCCAGAGAAAAATTGGGGTGGTGGAGAGGCTCAGGTTCTTGGACTGCTAAGACATCTTGGGGCCAGGGGACACCAGAACGATCTTTTTGCCCATCCGAACGGATTGCTGTTCGCTCGCTGCAGAAGCTTAAAAGTTAAAACCTACCCGATCGCGATGCGCAATGATCTCGATCTGCGGTGCGTTGCGACGCTAAGAAAGCTCATCCGCGAGGTGAACTATGATATCGTGCATTTTCATACGAAGCGGGCCCATACGCTGGCCCTCTGGCTGCCGCACGGTGAGCGCCGGCCCAAGTACGTCGTGACCCGACGAATGGATTATCCCGAGGCGCGGAGCTGGTATACTCATATCCTTTACAACCGGCGGGTGGATGGGGTGGTCGCGATCTCTCAAAGCATCCGCGATATCTTAGTCCGTGCCGGTGTGTATGAAAAAAGGATACAGGTCATCTGCAGCGGCATTGATCCCGGCATTTTTGAGATTGCCAAAACACAGAGGGCCGTTTCAGAAAGCGCCCCCGTGGTTGGCTGCGTAGCCGGGCTCGAGGAGCGCAAAGGGCATCGATATCTGCTAGCGGCGGCGGCTATCTTGAGAGCGGGTGGGCTGAAGATTCAATACAAGATCGCCGGCGACGGACCGTTGCGCGCTCGGTTAGAGAAAGAAACAGCGAGTTTGGGACTCGGAGATGTGGTGCAATTTTTGGGCTTCGTCACCGATACCGCGGCATTTTTCTCCGGCATCGACATTTTTGCAATGCCTTCTTTGTATGAAGGGCTCGGTGTAGCGGCGCTTGAGGCGATGGCGGCGGGTAAACCCGTGGTTGCGACAAGGGTAGGCGGACTGGTGGAATCGGTGCTCGACGACGTGACCGGAGTTTTGGTGCCGCCGCGCGATCCGGAGGCTTTGGCTGGGGCGATTGCCAAGCTCGCTCGCTCGCCGGCGCTCGCGCAGTCGATGGGCAAACAGGGTCGCAAGCGCGTGGAGCAACGATACTCGTTGGAAAAGATGGCGCGCGAAAATGAATCCTACTATCACATCCTGCTTGGCCCTCCGTCGGATTTAAACTGATCATTAGATGTCAGCGCTCTCTGCAATTCTCGATAAATTTGCCGGCGCCAAGCTGCTTGTCGTCGGGGATCTCATGCTTGATCGATTCATCTGGGGCCACGTGGAGAGACTCTCGCCCGAAGCGCCGGTGCCGGTGCTCCGGGTGGTCTCGGAAAAATCCAGCTTGGGTGGAGCTGCCAACGTGATTCATAATGTTCGAAGCCTGGGTGGACGGGTCACTGCCTGCGGTATCGTCGGCAAGGACGAGGCCGGCAAGCGAATCCTCTCGGCGCTGAGTAGGATTGGCGCGTCGACGTCGGGTGTTATCACCGATGCGCGCTTTCAGACGATTGAAAAAAGCCGGATTATCGCGAGTCCGCACCACCAACAGATTGTCCGTTTGGATCGGGAAAATCATCAATCCGTCCGCGAGCCGACTTTGAAAAGGTTGCGCAACTTCATCAAGGCCAGGGCGCCGCATTTTGACGCCGTCGTGGTGTCGGACTACGGCAAGGGAACCATTCATTTTGAGCTTTTGGATTGGCTCGCCGGAGCAGTGGAACGCCAAAAAATTCTCTGCGTGGTCGATCCGAAAAAAGAGAATTATGAACGCTACCGCTTTCCGACATTGATCACGCCGAATAGAATCGAGGCGAGCGAGGCGTCGGGGATTTCCATTTCAGACGAGCGCTCGTTACAAGCCGCCGGCAGAAAATTGCTTCGCAAGTGGCGCGCCGAGGCGGTGCTCGTCACCCGCGGCGCTGAAGGCATGAGCCTTTTCCGGCCGCGTTTTCCGGTGAAGCATATTCCCACGGAAGCGCGGGACGTTTTTGAGGTAACCGGCGCGGGCGACACGGTGGTCGCGGTCTGCGCTTTGGCGCTGGCCAGCGGCGCGGGGTTTGCGGAGGCCGCGGTACTCGCCAACGTGGCCGCCGGTTTCGTCGGCGATGATGTCGGAACGGTGGCTGTGCCCATTGCGAAATTAAAACAGAGCATCGAGGAAAACTCATGAAGAGTATGACCGGGTACGGCGAAGGATCACAGAGTGTTCGCGGCGCAAAGGTGACGGTGCAGATCCGCAGCTTGAACCATCGCCATCTGGATTTGCAGTTGCGCGTGCCGCGGGAGTATCTGTCACTCGAAGAGGAAATCAGAAAGATGCTCCGGGGCAAAATCTCGCGCGGCCGTATCGATCTGTTTGTGAACCGCTACGCCGGCAAAGCCGGAGCACGCAAACTGGAGATGGATGAGGGATTGGTTGGGCAGTACATCGCCAGCGTCAAGCAGATCAAGAAGAAATACGGTTTAGCGGGAGAGGTGGGGGTTTTTTTGCTTTCGAACATCCCCGATCTCGTGCATGTGCGGGAGCCCGAAGCCGATCCGGCGGCGGAACGCGAAGGACTCATGAAGGCGCTCCTTGTTGCGCTCACCAAACTGGAACGTTCCCGCGAGCGCGAAGGCGGTCAATTGCGTGCGGATGTGGAGTTGCAGATTCGCCACTTGACCCGGATTGCCTCTGATTTGGAATCGCAAGTTGCGGAGAACGCGTTGCGCTTGCAAAGAAACGTGAACTCCGAGGGCCATAACGGCTCCGGCGATAAAGAAGCCCTCGATGTGGGTAGTATGACTTCGAAGGGCGACGTCAATGAAGAGATCGTCCGTTTGAAAGCTCATCTGGGGGCGTTGTTAAAAGTAATCCGCGAGCGTGAGCCGGTGGGAAAAAAAATCGATTTTATGCTTCAGGAAGTGAATCGCGAGCTCAATACCATCAGCTCCAAAGTACCGCATCTGCCGGTCGTTCAGCTTGTTTTACAGGGCAAAGAACGGGCGGAAAAAATCCGCGAACAGGCTCAAAATATCGAATGAAGCGGCGCGCCCTATCACCGGCCAAGCGGTTTGGAATCATTTTCATACTATCGGCCCCGTCGGGGGCGGGCAAAACGACTCTCTACAACGGACTCCGAGAAGTTTATCCCGAAATTGAGCTATCGGTTTCGTGCACGACAAGGGGCAAGCGACCGGGCGAGATTAACGGCCGCGATTATCGATTCATGAGCGATGCTCAGTTCGAGCGATTAAAGCGCCGGGGTGAATTCGCCGAATGGGCCGAGGTGCATGGCTATTTTTACGGCACGCCCAAGATACCGCTGGAACGCTGCGTCCGAGCCGGACGGGATATCCTCCTCGATATCGACGTTCAGGGCGCCCGGCAGATCAAGAAAGCCTGCCCCGAAGCGGTTTCCATCTTCTTGCTCCCGCCTTCGTTGCCAGAGCTCGAGCGCCGGCTCTCGGCTCGGGGGACGGATGGCAAGGATACCATCCGGCGCCGGCTCGCAAACGCCCAGGGTGAAATTGGGGAAATAATCCATTATGATTACTTTGTCGTCAACCGGGAAGTGAATGAAGCGGTTCGAGTTCTGAGTTCTATTGTGGATGCCGAGCGGGCGCGAATCTCGCGGGTCAACGAGTGGCGACTGGAACCGCTGCGCCGAAAGATGCGTCGGAAAAGCGATGGGCAAAGAAACTAAAATCAACGAGCTGGTCGATAAGGTTCAATCTTATTATCCAGCCGCGGACGTGAGCCTCATTCGCACGGCCTATGATTTTTCCGCAAAGGTTCATCAGGGTCAAAAGCGGCTTTCTGGCGAACCTTATCTGATCCATCCTCTTGCGGTGGCCGATATCATCGCGGATCTGAAGCTGGACGTGCCGAGCATCGTCGGCGGTCTTTTGCATGATACGGTGGAGGACACGCTCACGAGTCTTGACGAAATCAAGAATCTTTTTGGCCGCGAAATCGGCGCACTCGTCGACGGCGTGACCAAATTGGGTCGGGCCAACTTCAGCAGTCGCGAAGAAAAACAGGCGGAGAACTTTCGCAAAATGCTGCTGGCCATGGGCAAGGACGTGCGCGTGATTTTGATCAAGCTGGCCGATCGTGTTCATAATATGCGGACTCTCGATCACATGCCGCCGGATAAGCGCATCCTCACCGCCCAGGAAACATTGGATATTTACGCGCCCCTGTCGCATCGGCTGGGTATTGCCTGGATTAAAACCGAGCTCGAGGACTTGGCGCTCAAATACCTTCATCCCGAGGTTTATTACCAACTCAAGCGTAATGTTGCCAAAAAGAAAACCGACCGGGAGAAGTACATCGATGAAGTGATTTCGATTATTACAAAGAAGTTTGAGAGCGAGGGGATCGAGGCGGAGGTCAGCGGCCGGCCGAAGCATTTCTATAGTATCTACCAGAAAATGGAGAGCCAAAATCTCGTTTACGATCAGATTTACGATCTGGTCGCATTTCGTGTTCTCGTCGACACCCAGCGGGAGTGTTACGAGGCGCTCGGCTTGGTGCACTCGCAGTGGCGCCCGGTGCCGGGCCGGTTCAAAGATTACATCGCGTTGCCCAAGCTCAATATGTATCAGTCGCTACACACGAGCGTTATCGGGCCCTATGGCGAGCGCATCGAAATTCAGATCCGTACACACGAAATGCATCGCGTCGCCGAAGAAGGGATTGCCGCCCACTGGCGTTACAAGGAAGGCGAAGAATTTCAAGTCAGCGACATCCAAAGATTTGCCTGGCTGAGGCAGTTGCTCGAGTGGCAGGAAAATTTGCAGGATCCCCAGGAATTTTTACACAGCTTGAAGGAGGATTTATTCTCCACCTCCATGTATGTGTTCACTCCGAAGGGCGACTTGCTAAATTTTCCCAAGGGTTCGACGGTGATCGATTTTGCCTATCGGATTCATACCGAGGTCGGTCATCGCTGTTCAGGCGCCCGCGTCAACGGCCAGCTCGTGTCGCTCAAATACATCCTGCGCAGCGGCGATACGGTGGAAATTATTACGACCCAACAGCAGGCGCCGACGCGCGATTGGCTCAAATGGGTTAAGACGCCGCGGGCGAAATCGAAAATCCGCAATTGGCTGAAGGCTCAACAGCGGGAGCGCAGCGTGCTTCTCGGCAAGGAAATTCTCGAAAGTGATCTGCATCGCTACCAACTCGATTACGCCGGCTTGCGCAACGACGATAAGATCGGCTGGCTTACCAAAGAGCTGGGAATGAAAGACGAGGAAGCGTTGCTCGCGGCGATTGGCTATGGCCGTATCACGACCCGGCATGTGCTCGCCAAGTTGATCCCGGCCGACAAATTGGAGGCCGGATCGAAAAAAGCCGATGGCGCGCTGGAATCTCTATTCCGCCTGGTGTCCAAGCAAAAGCGCGGCTTGGGTATTCGGGTCAAAGGGGTCGATGACGTGCTGGTGCGCTTTGCGCTCTGCTGCCATCCGCTGCCGGGAGAGCGTATCGTCGGGTTCATTACCCGGGGGCGCGGCGTTACCATTCACACCATCGGTTGTCCAACCGTGTTGGAGAGCGACCCGCAGCGAAAAATTGATGTCAGCTGGGAGGAGGCGGAGCAGTTGCCCCGTCCGGTCAAGATCGAAGTGACCTGCGTCGATCAACCCGGTTTATTAGCTTCGATCAGCGCGGCAATCACCAGCGCGGAGGCCAATATCGCGCGCGCTCAGGTGCGCACCTTCTCGAGCCAGCGGGCGATCAACACCTTCGAGGTGATGATCAAGGATTCCGATCACCTCAACCGGGTGCTGCAGAATATTGCCAAGGTGAGCGGCGTTTACAAAGCGGTTCGGGCGCGCGGCAGGACCGGCGGCAAAGTGGAGTTAGATCAAGCACAGAAAGAAGAGCTGCATTGATTCGCGGTGACGATGTCACTATGCGACTTTTTGCACCCGGCCCGAGTGAATGCAATCCGTGCACACCAGCGCGCGTTTGACTTGTCCCTCAAATTTCGCTTTCACGCGCTGCAGATTGGGCCGCCAGGAGCGCTTGGTCTTGTTGTTGGCGTGGCTGACGTTGTAACCCACCGACCTTCCTTTTCCACAAATCGAGCAAATTCTAGCCATCTTAATTTCGTATCCTTTCAATAATCGCACTCGTTGAAAATCCTTGTAGGTACGGGATCACTTCCACTCGTCCGCCATTCTGGGCGACTACATCGCTGCCGATTATTTTCTCGACGCGCCAGTCGCCGCCTTTGGCCAACACGTCGGGCTTGATCGCGGCGATCAATCGGTAGGGGTCAGCGTCGTCGAATAGAACGACGTAGTCTACCATCTCCATGGCGGCAATCAATTCAGCACGGTCGGTCTCCGGCAGTATCGGCCGCGTAGGGCCTTTGATCGATTTCACCGAACGATCGCTATTGAGCCCGACGATCAGAAGGTCGCCGGCAGCTTTGGCTCGCCGCAAAACATGCACATGGCCGCGATGCAGCAGATCAAAGCAGCCGTTCGTGAAGACGACGCGCTTGCCGCTTTTGCGCGCCTGGGCGGCTATGTCGGCGGCCTCCTCAAGGCTCCTGAGCTTGTTCGACACTCCGTCTGAGGTAGCATGATAAACGGCTGTTTTCAATTAATTATCAGTGTTCTCAAGGGCATTGCGTTAGCTTGATTCTACGGTGGAATTTCGTTAAGGTCGAATACATTCACACTAGACACCCCGATTTATTTCAAATCCGCAGCAATTTTAGGAGGCCATGATGGAATATCAGGATCTCAGAGACTGGATCCAAATCGCCGAAGAGATGGGCGAACTCAAGACGCTGAAAGGCTGTGACTGGAATCTGGAGATCGGCGCGATCACGGAAATCGTGGCCCACAAAGAAGACGGCCCCGCGGTCCTTTTCGAGGACATCAAGGGTTATCCGAAAGGCTACCGGGTGTTATCCAACTCGCTTTCATCGCGCAAGCGGCTGGCGCTCACCCTGGGGCTCCCTTCGGGGGAAACCAAAATGGATTTCGTCAAAATCTGGAAAGACAATTACAAGAGCATCAAGCCGGTGCCGGCGAAATTCGTCAAAAAAAGCGGTCTATTCGACAATGTCTACAAAGACGGCGACATCGATATGTTTAAATTCCCTACGCCGCTCTGGCACGACAAAGACGGCGGCCGCTATATCGGCACGGGCAGCGTCGATATCACGCGCGATCCGGATGAAGGCTGGGTCAATTACGGCACTTACCGGGTCATGATCCATGACAAGAACAAGTTGGGATTTTACATTTCACCGGGTAAACACGGCCGCATTCAGCGCGAAAAATATGCTGCCAGCGGCAAACCGTTCAAGATCGCCATGTCGTTCGGCCATGATCCATTGACGTTCCTGGCCGGCAGCATCGAAGTGCCCTACGGCGTGCCCGAGTATGAATTCATCGGCGGTTTGCGCGGCGAGCCGTTCGAGATGATCGAAGGCGAGTACTCCGGCCTGCCGATTCCGGCGAACGCGGAAATCGTCATCGAGGGCGATGTGCATTTTGATAATCCGAAGGTGGAGGGCCCGTTCGGCGAATGGACAGGGTACTATGCAAGTGCGGAGCGCGCCGAACCCTGGGTAGAAGTGAAGCGGCTCTATCACCGCAACGATCCGATCATTCTGGGCTCGCCTCCGGGCAGGCCGCCGGCGGAATTGGGCTGGTATCGCTCCTACCTTCGTTCTGCTTTGATCTGGGACGAGATGGAAAAAGCCGGCGTGCCGGACGTCAAGGGCGTTTGGCTGACGGTTTCAGGCGGCAGCCGCTTGATGATGGTGGTGTCGATCAAGCAGCGCTATCCGGGCCATGCCAAGCAGGCTGCGATTGTGGCATCACAATGTCACGCCGGCGCTTACCTTGGGCGCTTTGTCGTGGTCGTGGACGACGATATCGACCCTTCGAATACGGACGACGTGATTTGGGCCATGTCGACCCGCTGCGAACCGGAGCAGGACATCGACATTCTCCGGCGCTGCTGGAGCGGCCCGCTTGATCCGGTGATTCACCCGACCAAAAAGGGCTTCAATTCGCGCGCGATTCTCGATGCGACGCGGCCCTACGAATGGATGAAAGATTTTCCGCCTGTGGCGGAATCGAGCAAGGAAGTGCTCGACGCGACTGCCAAAAAGTGGGGCGCGGAGCTTTTCGGAACCAACGGCAAAAAGTAAAACTCGCTCTGTTCTTGACTAAGAAGGCAAGTCGATCACGATGGTGGTTGGCTTGCCTTTTTTTATGACCTCGAGCTTGAGTTGGCTTCCCGCCCTGGCGGATTGGATCGTCGTCTCGAGGTCGGTGGTGGAAGCGATGGCCTGCTCGTTCGCCTTTGTAATGATGTCGCCGCGTTGAAGCCCGGCCTTCATGGCGGCGCCGCCCAGCATCACGTCGGTGACCAGCACGCCCTTTTGCTGCTGGCTCTCCAACAGCTTGGCTAACTCTGCGGTCAAGTCCTGCGCCTGCAGGCCCAATTTCTTTTGCGCAGCCTCAGCGCGCGCGGGGGCCACCGGGAGCGGCTTCGATTTAGCCAACACTTGGGTCGAGACAAATATCGGCGCTTTCATGCGCAGCGCGATCGCGATGGCATCGCTCGGCCGGCTGTCGATTTGAGCGGTTTTTTCCTTGACGAACAAGGAGAGCGTCGCAAAGTACGTGCTACCACGCAGCTCGGTGATGGTCACTCGCTGCAGCGTTGCTCCCAGACTTTGCAAAAGGTTGCGAATCAGATCATGGGTCGGCGGCCGTGGCAGGGAAACATGCTCCAGTTCAAGGGCGATCGCACGCGCTTCGGGCACGCCGATCCAAATGGGCAAAGTTTTTTTGTCAGCGATGCTTTCGAGCACGACCACGGGCGTCTGTGAATTAGGATCCACGAATAGGGTTTTGACGCGGGTTTCGACGGAGGCGGGTTCTTGCGCGCTTTGGACGACCGGCCCGGACAGAAGAATAAAAAAAGCAATGAGCAGACAATAGCGCATTCTCATAGTAGCCTCCGGTGCGGGGCGGATGTCCATGGCAAACTGCAATTATGAGGCGCGCCGCCGCCATGTCAACTGAGTGCTTTCCTGGCCCGATCATTTTCGCTACGTTATTGTTTGTCCGGGAGCAGTGACCGATGAAGATTGAAATCCTATCCGACGAAATGGCGAGCCGTATCGCCGCCGGCGAAGTCGTCGAGCGGCCGGCGTCGGTGATCAAGGAGCTGATTGAAAACTCCCTCGACGCCGGCGCCAGCGAGATTTCCGTCTGGGTCGAGAGGAGCGGCAGCGCCGTCATCCGCGTCACCGACAATGGTGAAGGTATGACCGCGGAGGATCTCGATCTCGCCGTGGAGCGCCACGCGACCAGCAAGCTGAAAGAAGACGCGGACCTGTTTCGCATCGCCACTCTCGGTTTTCGCGGTGAGGCCCTGCCGAGTATCGGTTCCGTGTCCAGAATGGAAGTTCTTTCCCGACCGCCCGGCGCGGCGAGCGGTTATCGTCTGCGGTTGGAGGGCGGAAAAAAACACGAAATTTCGCCGAGCGCGGCGGCCATCGGCACGACCATCGAAATCAACGACATTTTTTTTAACACGCCGGCGCGGCGAAAGTTTCTCAAATCCCCGGCCACCGAGTTGAGCCATATCTGTGACGTCGTCAATCGGATGGCGCTGGCCTTTCCATCCGTGCATTTTCGGCTCCAGCACGACGGACGGAATATCGCAGACTACGTTGCCGTGAACGACCCCAAAGACCGTTTGCAGCAAGTCCTGGGGCGAGATGTGGCCGGGGGGCTGGTGCTGTTTCGGCGGGGCTCCGGAGATGTCACCGTGCGCGGTTATTTAAGCGCCGCGCCGACCTCCTTTCCGAACGCGCGTCATGTTTATACCTTCGTCAATCGCCGCTACGTGCGTGATAAGATTCTGACTCACGCCGTGCTGTTCGGTTACGAGAGCTTGCTCATGAAGGGGCAATACCCGGCTGTTGTCCTGTTCCTCGAAATTCCTTTCGGTGAAGTCGATGTCAACGTTCATCCGGCGAAGTACGAGGTAAGATTTCGCCGCCAATCTGATGTGCACGACGAGGTTTCGCGCGCCGTCCGCCAGGCGCTCCGCATCGAGGCCAAAGAACCCACGCCGTCAGTTGTGACGCTTTGGCCGGCGACCCTTCATGCCGTGCGCGAGGCGCCGTTGCCGTACTCCGATCCTGCGCGAGCAAATTTGAGCGAACCCGGCGTTTTACGCGAAGCGTTCCCCATGCCGGAGCGGCCCGGTTCTGTAACCCCAGGCTTCTTTTCATCCATGCAAGTTTTAGGACAGATTCTTGGTTGTTATCTGGTGTGCGCATCACCGTCCGGTTTGACGCTCATCGATCAACACGCGGCCCACGAGCGCGTGGCGTTTGAAAAGCTGCGGCGGCAATTGAATGACGGCAAAGTCGAGAGACAGGTCCTGTTGATTCCGCAATCGGTGGAATTGAGCGCGGGTGAGATGATGCTCGTCGCCCAAAAGCTCGATGTCATGGAGAGTTTTGGTTTCTCTCTCGAACCCTTTGGTCCCGGCTCCTACGCCATCAGGGCGGTACCGGCGCTCTTGCCCGAGGGCGATTACGCCCAGATCGTGCGCCAGATGGTCGCCGAGTTAGCCGAAGTGGACGCTTCGTCGAAGCTGCGCCAGCATCTGGAAGATCGTCTGGCGACCATCGCTTGCCACAGCGTCATTCGTGCCCATCGCAGGCTCGAGCCGCATGAAATGCGCGCCTTGCTCGAGGCCTTGGACCAAATCGATTTTGCCACCCAATGCCCGCACGGCCGCCCGGTGTTGATCGAGTGGAGCCAGGCAGAGTTGGATCGCCTGTTCAAGCGTATCGTCTAGCCCGGGCTCCGCGCTCTGAAGCGAGTTCCATGAAACCCAAGCTCGTCATCGTTCTCGGCCCGACCGCCGTCGGCAAAAGCGAGTTGGCGCTGGCATTGGCGCTACGGACGGAAGGCGAAATCATCAATGCGGACTCGCAACAAGTTTACCGCTTTATGGATATCGGCACGGGCAAACCCTCGCCAGCCGATCGACAGAGGGCGCCTCATCATTTGATCGACGTGGTGAATCCCGACGAGGAGTTCAACGCCGCGCTGTTCCGCCGGTTGGCGACCGAAGCCATCGAGCAGGTTCACCGTCGTGGAAAAACTCCGATCGTGTGCGGCGGCACCGGGCTTTATCTAAAAGCGTTGACCCACGGGCTGTTTGTCGGTCCTGGGCAAAGTCCGGAGATACGCCGGGATCTGGAAGAACGGATAAACGCGGAGGGACTCGCGTCCTTGTATCAACGGTTGGTCGCAATCGACGCCAGCGTGACCGCGACGATTCATCCGCACGACCGGCAACGCATCATCCGAGCGCTTGAAGTGTACCAGAGCACCGGCAAACCTCTCAGCGAGTGGCAAAAGGAGCATGCATTTGGCGAAGATCCGTTCGATCTGCTGAAAATCGGTTTGGCCCGCGATCGCGCCGAACTCTACGAACGAATCAATCGCAGATGCGATCAAATGGTGCAAAATGGGTTTTTGGAAGAGGTGCAAGGGTTGGTTTCGCTGGGATTCGGTTTGCAGCTCAAGCCGCTGTGCAGCGTCGGCTATCGGCAAATGGGCGCCGTGATCCAGGGAACCGTGAATTTGGCCGGCGCTTCGATCGAGATGAAGCAGGAGACCCGAAACCTCGCTAAACGCCAGCTCACCTGGTTCCGGCGTGACCGTGAAATTCGCTGGTATCATCCGGAAGCGGAACAGGAGGAAATCTTTCAAGGCGTCAGCCGATTCCTAGAAGGCTGCTGACAAAACTTTCAGGAATGCTTCGAGACCCTCATGCTTCGACAAGCTCAGCAGAACGGAAAATCATCAACGACTTCAAATCCGTTCCGCTTGTTCCTTCGATGAACTCAGGACCGGCTCTGAGCACCGTCGAAGGACTCCGACGGA
>CAMLCX010000056.1 GCA_946478635.1 uncultured Pseudomonadota bacterium | reverse complement strand
ACTCAAGCCGCGCGTAGATATTTATTTAATCCAGCGAACTTCACGCTCTCCCGCATTAGGATCTCGTATCCTGCGCCCGTGACGAAGTACGCCTGC
Organism: uncultured Pseudomonadota bacterium; assembly: GCA_946478635.1. The sequence goes on along the minus strand of CAMLCX010000056.1, from coordinate 15,350 downwards.
CTCAAGCAAACATCCGGCTTGCGGGCCGCTTCCACAAGAGACAATGCTTCTGATGTTGGTGACCCCTCGCGTTGTATCTATGGTAACAAGGCACGTGCCAAAGGTTTACGAAGTTAATATGTTGATTTTGCAAGGAAACTTGGAGTCACAAACCCGCCGGGAAAATAATGATTGTAGGAGTTTCCCCTACGTGAAGGGATTTTCCTAGACCGCAGGTTTGGCGTCTCTTGGATTGGGCATGCAATCGGGGAGGAAGGGCACCCCGAGTGCGAAACAGTGAAGTCTTAGTCTTCTTTGGGCGACGGTCGATTTCGCGCTCAGCCTTGATTCTCGCAATGCCTGATGCGACAAGAGAGTTTATCATTCCGCGCAAGATCGCAACTCGGTATTGTGCAGACGATTGCTCTGCCTTAGATCTTCAGTAAGACCATGCTCACCCCATTCATGAATATCAGCATTGCCGATCTCGTCGATATTCTTGTCGTCGCGGTTTTGCTTTACACGGCCACGGCCTTTCTCAAGCAGACTCGAGCGGCTTTTATCATCCGGGGAATTTTCATTTTGGCGGCCATCTACATTCTGGCCCGGTATCTGGACCTACAATTGACGGCATGGATATTCCAGGGGTTCTTCGCGATATTTTTGATCATTATCGTCGTCATCTTCCAAGAAGAACTACGACAGATTTTCGAGCGGATCGCGGTTTGGAGCCTCGCGCGCAAAAATTCTCGGGCGCTCCGGACGGACACAGCCGATATTCTGGTCGGTACGGTGGCCGACCTCGCCAAGGATAGGATCGGCGCCCTGATCGTCGTCGAAGGAAAAGATCCGATTGCACGCCACGTGATGGGCGGCATCGAAATGGAAGGAAAAATCAGCGAGCCGTTGTTGAAAAGCATCTTCGATCCCCACTCGCCGGGACATGACGGCGCCGTGATCGTGGAACACGACCGGATCTCGCTCTTCGCGGCTCACTTGCCGCTATCCAAGGATTTCCAACAATTGACGAACGTGGGCACGCGGCACAGCGCCGCGCTCGGGCTCGCTGAATTGAGCGACGCGTTTTGTATCGCGGTATCGGAAGAACGGGGCACGATCTCAGTGGCGCGCGCCAGCCGGCTACGCGCCGTCAATAACATTCAGGAGCTAAGCCTATTGCTCCAGGCGTTTCTTCAAGAGAAGTATCCGCCCGCCGAGCGGCGTGGTCTCTCGGCCTCGCTATTGCGGGAAAACTGGCTCGCAAAACTGGTGACCTTCTCGCTAGCGGTTGGTCTCTGGTACGTGTTGGTCCCTGGCTCGAGCACGGTAGAGGTGATTTATAGAATTCCAACCCATGTGCAGAACTTACCGCCGGAATATCGGGTCGAACATGTGGATCCGCCGTCCGTGACCGCCACATTCACCGGCCCCAAACGGGCATTTTATTTTTTCGATCCGAAAAAGCTTCGGGTGGAGATTGATTTGTCGGTTCCAGAGGCTGGTCAAAAAACCCTTCGCATATCGGAGCAGAACGTGCGCCACCCGCCGAACCTGACGCTGCAGCAGCTTTCTCCGACAACCGTCAAAATAGCCGTGCGCCGGGTCAGTCCCGAACAAGAACAGAAAAAGCCCGGCTGAGGCGTGATTGGCGCGGTGCCCGCCCCATGGCAACGCCCGTGAGCGGGAATCGCCGTTTACGCACCTGCATTCATGATATCGAGAATGCCGCGAATCGGTATGGCAACCCACTCGGGACGACTATTGATCTCGTAGTTCAGTTCGTAAATGGCCTTTTGCAGCAGAAACAGATCCAGCAAGTTTTTTAACTCCTCCCGACTCGCCGGGAGAAAACCGCCATTGCGGCTGCTTTCAAGGTAGTTCCGCACGAACACCACCGATACCCAAAATACCCAACACTTGGCCGCCACCGTAAATTGCGCGATATCCTGGGCGCGCAAATCGCGGCTCCCAAGCGCCGTGAGCGCCGCATAATCGAACGACCGCAGCATACCGGCAACATCACGCAACGGCGAACGTTTGCCGCGCCGCTCGCCGATCGGTTGCGCCGGTTCACCTTCGAAATCCGTGAGCACAAAATCCTTTCCCGTAAAAAGCACTTGGCCCAGATGATAGTCACCGTGCGTTCGAATGCGCAGGGCGGTGATTTTCCCATCAACGATAAAGCGAAAGCGGTTAAATATTTCGTTCTTGAGAGCGAGCACGCGCTCGGCGTCCGCGCGGAGGTCCTCTGGCAGGCTCTTGAGCTTTTCGCGCAACGTTGCCAGAGCGCGGTCAGCCAGGGTACGCATGCTCTGGAAAGCGGACCGGCGGTAAAACGGCGTAAACGCCTCGGAGACAAAATCACCAGCGCTCGGGTCGCTGGCCAAGGCGACGTGAAACTCGCCGGTGCGCCGGCCGAGCAGCGCCGCCGAGGCGAGATACGAGCCGATGCTCTCGCGCACCGTCTCGGGCACATCCCGTTCAAGGAAATCCGTAACGTGGCCCGGCGGCCGGTAAAGCTCGGAAAGCGCGGCCATCGCGCCGCAGCCTTCGAAAAAGTCGGCTAGGTGATCCAGGCTATAGCGCCACGCATCGCCCTCATTGCGGATCCAGCTGTGCATGATGCCCACAGTCGCGACTCCCTGATTCGTTCGGCGCAGTTCCAAGCTCCCCGCCAGTTTGGGGATATGCTCGAAAGAGGTCTTTTCGGTCAGGAAACGGCCGATCTCGAGATCGGGATTGATACCGTTTTGCAGCCGCCGGAAGATCTTCAGGACGAATCGGTCTCCGTAAACAATGGAAGTATTACTCTGGTCTTTCCTTATAACTGCCGGTTCCAAGCTCGCTTCGCTCGGACCTCTTAAGGCGCGAAACAGCAACGAAGGCAGCGCCAAGATTTCGCCGGACTTTCCTTTGAAGCTGCGGCGGCGCGCTATGGCGTCGAACAAGGCTTTCGGCAATGCGCGATCGAAAAGCGCGTCAATGAGCAGCCCGTCAACGGCGGCGCCATTTTGTATTGATTTCAGCCGCGCGATTATCGCCTGCGGCGAACTCTGCTGGATTTCCGCTGCGCGCTCCGCAGTGACAAACGCTAGGGGCAAGAGGTAGGCCTCCGGCTCGCCTTCGGCATAGGCGACTTCCACGGTCGTTAACTGCGCATCGTGCGAGTCGGCCGGAACCGGGATAACGTCGCCAATGTTGACGGCTCGCACTTTTCGCGCCTTGCCGCCAAACCAACGGCAACTTGTGAGATAGCCGGGAAGAATTCGTTCCAGTGCCGGCTTGCCGGCTCGTGCAAGGATCTGCTCCCACGGGCCGCTGACTTCCAATGAAGCAAGCAGCGCTTCTTCCGACGCGCGCGGCGCCGTGCTGGGCGACGCTTCGAGCTTGAACCAGTAGAAGCCGTGCGGTCCAAGCGTGATGAAATACGGCAGTTCGCCGATGGGTGGAAATTCGGTCTGACCGAAAAGCTCTACCGGCACTCGGCCTTTGAACTCTGAAAGATCCAATTCAACGCACTGCACGAAGCGCGACAAGTTTGCCACCGTAAGGATGATTTCGTCCGCCAACCGGCGGATAAAAACGAGCACGCGGCGATTACCGGGATAGAGGAACTCGGTGCTGCCCCTGCCGAACGCGCGGTAGCGTTTGCGCAGACTGATCAGCCGCTTCATCCACCAGAGAAGTGAACTCAGATTCTCCTGCTCCGTCTCGACATTGATTGCCTCATAATGATGCTGCGGATCGATGATGATCGGCAGAAAAAGCCGTTGCGAATTGGCTTCCGAAAAACCGGCATTGCGATCGGCGCTCCATTGCATGGGAGTGCGCACGCCGTTACGATCGCCGAGATAGAAGTTGTCGCCCATGCCGATCTCATCGCCGTAATAGACCACCGGAGTTCCGGGGAGCGAGAACAGCAGGCAGTTGAGCAACTCAATTTTTCTACGGTTACTATCCAGCAGCGGTGCCAGGCGGCGTCGTATGCCCAGATTGATGCGCGCCTTCGGATCGCTCGCATAAACCTTATACATGTAGTCGCGGTCTTCATCGGTGACCATTTCGAGCGTCAGCTCGTCGTGATTGCGCAGGAATAAAGTCCACTGCGAGTTGGCGGGAATCTCCGGCGTCTGACCGAGAATATCGACGATCGGGAAACGATCCTCCATGTGCACGGACATGAAAATGCGTGGCATCAACGGAAAGTGAAATGCCATGTGGCACTCATCGCCGCTGCCGAAATAGTTCACCGCTTCTTCCGGCCACTGGTTGGCTTCCGCGAGCAACATGCGGTTTCGATACTTGGAGTCCACGTGCCGGCGCAGCTCTTTTAAGAACTGATGCGTTTCGGGCAAATTCTCGCAGCTCGTGCCGTCTCGTTCGAAAAGATAGGGAACGGCATCCAATCGCAGCCCATCGACGCCCATGTCGAGCCAGGAATCCATCGCCTCAAAAATGGCGCGCTTGACCGCCGGGCTGGCAAAATTCAAATCGGGCTGGTGCGAGTAGAATCGATGCCAATAATAGGCCTTGGCCAGCGGATCCCACGCCCAATTGGAAGTTTCAAAATCCTTGAAGATAATCCGCGCTTCTTTATAGGCCTCCTGATTCTCCCTCCAGACGTAGAAATCGCGTTCCTTGCTGCCTGGCGCGGCGCGCCGGGCTCGCTGAAACCAGGGATGCTGATCCGAGGTGTGGTTGACGACCAACTCGGTGATCACGCGCAAGCCGCGCCGATGGGCTTCGCGCAAAAACACTTTGAAATCCTTGAGTGTGCCGTAATCGGGATGGATTTCGGTGTAGCTCGCCAGATCGTAACCGTCGTCTTTGAGCGGCGACGGATAGAACGGCAGAAGCCAGAGCGCCGTAACGCCGAGATCGTGCAGATAATCGAGCTTTTCGGTGAGCCCCTTGAAATCCCCGATGCCGTCGGCATTACCGTCGGAAAACGCTCGGACATGAAGCTCATAGATAACCGCGTCCTTATACCAGAGCGGATCATCGGCGGCGGCGAGATTCTTGTTGCTTTTAGTCTCTTCTTTCATCTTCGTCACATGAAATAATCGAAATCCTGTTCGCGCCGCAGCCGCCGGCGCAGGCGCAGAATGTGCGCGGGACCCGTGGGCGGGTTAAGCTCGACGAAATTTCTCTCGCCGTGCCAGAGAAAACGCGCGCCCGTCAATAAATCATGCGCCTGGTAGGAGTCAAGCGGATCGAGCTTGAGCGTTTCGAGGGGAAGCTTCACCCAGCCGGACTGCACATGGTGCGGATCGAGGTTCACCACCACCGCGATCACATTGCTGAGATCCTCGGATTGCTTCGTATAGCAAAGGATCTGCTCGTTATCGACTTCGTGAAAGCGCAAGCTGTCATCGCTCTGCAGCGCCGGATTCTCTTTGCGAATGCGGTTGACTCTGGCAATCAGTTCTTTAAGGCTATCGGAGGTTTCCCTGTTCCAGTTCCGAATTTCGTATTTTTCGGAGTTCAAATACTCTTCGCTCCCCGCCTCGCGCGGGCGATCCTCCATCAGCTCGAACGCCGGACCGTAGATGCCGTAGCTTGCGCCCAGAGTGGCAGCGAGAATCAGTCGAACCATAAACGCCGGGCGACCGCCGAACTGGAGATACTCGTTTAAGATATCCGGCGTATTGGGCCAGAGGTTCGGACGGAAATAGTCGCGCGCTTGGCTGCGCGTCAGCTCGATAAAGTACTGGGTGAGTTCAGGCTTGGTGTTGCGCCAGGAGAAGTAGGTATAGGACTGGCTGAAGCCGACCTTGGCCAGGCGATACATCACCTTGGGCCGAGTGAAGGCTTCCGCCAGAAAAATCACGTCGGGATTTTTTTTCTTCACCTCGTCGATCAGCCAATGCCAAAACAGCAGTGGCTTGGTGTGCGGGTTATCGACGCGAAAAATGCGTATGCCCTGGTCGATCCAAAATTGCGCGACACCCAGCAATTCCTGCCATAATCCGCGCCACTGCTCGGAAGTGAAATCGAGCGGAAATATATCTTCATATTTCTTGGGCGGGTTCTCGGCGTACTGCACGGTTCCATCAGGGCGCCGGCGGAACCACTCCGGATGCTCCTTGACGTAGGGATGATCCGGGCTGCACTGAAAGGCGAGATCCAAAGCGAGTTCCATGCCGTGGGTCTCGGCTTGGCTTACCAAATGCTTGAATTCCGCTAGCGTCCCCAGTTCTGGATGAATGGACTTGTGACCGCCCTCCGCGCCACCGATCGCCCACGGGCTCCCGGGATCGCTTGCGGCTGTAACGACGGCGTTATTTTTCCCCTTGCGATGCGTCCGTCCGATGGGATGGATCGGCGGCAAATAAAGCACGTCGAACCCCATCGATGCGATGTAGGGGAGCATCCGCTCGCAGTCTTTGAATGTGCCGTGCCGTCCGGGCTCGGCCGCGCAGGAGCGCGGAAACATCTCGTACCATGAACTGAAGCGCGCCTTCTCGCGATCGACGATGACGCTGAGATCTTTTGCATACTTGGTTGCAGAGCTTCGGTCAGGATATCGCTCGACGAGGTCGGCTAGATCGTCGCTGAGCGCCAAACCCAGCTTGTCGGACAAACCTTGTTTACCGTCGCTCAATCTCTTTGCCCATTCCCGGAGTTTTTTTACGTCGCTTCCGGCCCGCGTGCTGGTTTCTTCGAGTAAGGCCGCGCCCATGAGCATATCCGCTTCGGTATGGGCACCTGCGTCGGCGCGTTTTTTTAAATCGCGCCGCCAGGATTTGAATCGATCGACCCATGCCGTAATGGAGTAAAAATGACGGCCCAGTTCATCGACCCTAAACACGGCACGCCAGCGGTCATTGACCCGGGCTTCGAAAGGCGATTCGCGCCAGACTTGCCCGCGTTCATGGCGAAACAGCAGAGCCGCGGAAATCACTTCATGGCCGTCGACGAAAATATCAGCCTCAACCTCGACCAGCTCTCCGCGCGTGCGCTTGATCGGAAACTGACCGCCGTCGATCTCCGGGGCGACGCCCTCGATCACCACGCGCTGTTTTCCCTCGCTTGTCATGTAGTTGGATCTCCCGGACATTCGTGTGTTCCTTGACCTCCGGTGCGCCAACTTGCGGCTCATCGGAATGGCAAAACGGAACGGCCGTCGAGGTTTTTTTCGTTCCCTTCCGCCCCTCCCGGCAAGCGCAGCACACCAAGCGACCGACCTTTGCAATCGTAAATCTCACCACCGCGCATCAGCCGCCGTTTCTTGCGGTCCCAGGATGGATCGCAGGTATCCCAAATAACCTCCCAGCGAACTTTGCGCCGGTGGGCAGGCAGGGTGAACGGAATCGGTTCGTGATGTGCGTTGAGCAGAATCAGCAAAGTATCATCGACGACGCGGTTACCGCGATCGTCCAACTCTTCGATCGCCTCGCCCGCCAGCCGAAGGCCGAAACAGCGCGTTTCCGAATTGCTCCAGTCTTCATCGCTCATCTCCTTGCCGTCGGGGCGAAACCACGCCAGATCCTTGACCTCCGAGCCGCGGATGCGTCGCCCCTGAAAAAAATGCCGTCGTGTCAGCACCGGATGCTGGTCGCGGAAACGCAGCAGAAATTGCGTGAACTCCAAAAGCTCGCGGCGCGGCCGGTCGAGTTTCCAGTCGAGCCAGGAGATCTCGTTGTCCTGACAATAGGCGTTGTTGTTGCCTTTCTGAGTGCGGCCCGATTCGTCGCCGGCGAGCAGCATGGGCACGCCCTGGGATAGAAACAGCGTCGCCAGAAAATTGCGCTTCTGCCTTTCGCGTAGCGCCGATATTTCAGTTTTGTCGGTGTCGCCTTCCGCGCCGCTGTTCCAGCTCAAGTTATCATCGTGGCCGTCGCGGTTCTCTTCGCCGTTGGCGTCGTTGTGCTTGTCGTTGTAGCTGACCAAATCGTGCAGCGTAAAGCCGTCGTGAGCCGTGATGAAATTCACGCTGGCGTAGGGCAGCCGGCCGTTATGGCCGTATAAATCGCTTGACCCGGTGAGCCGGTAGGCCAAACCGCCGACTTGCCCGGCGTCGCCTTTCCAAAAGCGCCGGGTGGTGTCGCGATAGGCCGCGTTCCATTCGGCCCAGAGCACTGGGAAATTTCCGACCTGGTAGCCCCCCGGGCCGAGGTCCCAGGGCTCGGCGATGAGCTTTACTTGGGAGATGACCGGGTCTTGTTGGATGATATCGAAGAAGGCGCCGAGCCGGTCGACATCGTGAAGCTCCCGCGCCAAGGTCGACGCCAGGTCGAAGCGAAAACCGTCGACATGCATCTCTCCCACCCAGTAGCGCAGGCTGTCCATGATCAGCTGAAGCACGCGCGGATGAGTCATGTCGAGCGTGTTGCCGCAGCCCGTGTAGTCCATGTAGTAGCGCCGGTCGAGATCCACCAGGCGATAATAAGAAGCATTGTCGATGCCGCGGAAGCAGAGAGTCGGCCCCAGGTGATTTCCTTCACCCGTGTGGTTGTAAACCACGTCGAGAATGACTTCGATGCCTTCCCGATGCAGCGCCCGCACCATGCTTTTGAATTCCCCCAACTGCACGCCGGTGCCGCCGCTCGCATAGCTCGCTTCGGGCGCGAAGTATCCGATCGAATTATAGCCCCAATAGTTGGTCAGGCCGCGATCTTTCAAATGCTTGTCGGCGACAAATTGGTGCACCGGCAGCAATTCCACCGCCGTGACGCCGAGCGCTTTCAAATAATCGATCACCGCCGGCAAAGTGAGTGCAGCGTACGTGCCACGCAGCTCCGGCGGCACGCCGGGATGGCGCATCGTGAATCCGCGCACGTGCAGCTCGTAGATGGTCGTCTTGTGCCAAGGCGTGGCGGGCGGCGTGTCGTTGCCCCAGCTAAACGCCGGATCGACGACGACGCATTTGGGCATGCCCGCAGCGCTGTCGCTGTCGCTGTGTGAGAGATCCTGATCGGGGTGGCCGATGGAATATCCGAACAAGGCATCGCTCCATTGCACCGTGCCCTGGATTGTTTTGGCGTAGGGATCAAGAAGCAGCTTGGCCGGATTGAAGCGCTGCCCGTTCTGCGGCTCGTACGGACCGTGAACCCGGTAGCCGTAGAACTGCCCCGGCCGCGCCTCGGGCAAATAAAGATGCCAGACTTGATGGGTCTGCTCTCGTATCGGAATACGCATTTCGCGCTGCGCGCCCGGTCCATCGAACAAGCACAGCTCAACTTTGGTCGCGTTTTCCGAAAACAAAGAAAAATTGACGCCCGCTCCGTCCCAGGTCGCGCCGAGCGGATAGGGTTTCCCGGGCCAAAGCTTCATCGCGTTTTTGATCTCGGCGGAGGGTAAGTCTTTCATGACCCGGGCACTTTGGACAATGGAATTGCTCCGCGATGGAGTTGTTAAATCGCCGTTCGGCTGTTCACGCCGCTCATTTGAAGTCGTTGGTGAAAAACAGAATCGCCAGCGGAGGTAACTCGAGAGCTAGCGAAAACGGCCGGCCATGGCAGGCCAGTGGAGAAGCTTCGACCGCGCCCATGTTGCCGATGCCGCTGCCGCCGTAATCTTTTGCGTCGCTGTTGAGCCGTTCGCGCCAAACGCCGGCGCGCGGCACGCCGACGCGATAATTGCGCCGCGGCACCGGTGTAAAGTTGCAAACCACGACGACGGCGGAGTCTTCAGCGCGGCCCTTTCGTAACAGGCTCACCACGCTCGAGTCGGTATCGCTGCAATCAATCCATTCAAATCCGGCCCACTCGGAATCGAGCTCGTGAAGCCCCGGCGCGCTGCGATAAAACCGGTTGAGATCGCCGACCCACTTCTGCGTCCCGGCGTGCAGCGGCGAATTCAACGCTGCCCAATCGAGGCTGCCATCGTGCTGCCACTCGCTCCATTGGCCGAACTCACCGCCCATGAACAAAAGTTTTTTGCCGGGCTGGGCGTACATGTAACCGAGCAACACTCGTAAATTGGCGAAGCGTTGCCATTCATCGCCTGGCATCTTGCTCAGCAGCGATCCTTTGCCGTACACGACTTCATCGTGCGACAGCGGCAGCACGAAATTTTCGTGAAATGCGTAGAGCATCCGAAACGTGATGTTATTGTGGTGATATCTTCGATGAATCGGATCGTTGCTGAAATACTTGAGCGTGTCGTGCATCCAGCCCATGTCCCATTTGAGGCCAAATCCCAAACCGCCGGTGTAGGTAGGGCGCGAGACCATCGGCCAGGAAGTCGATTCTTCCGCGATCGTCTGCACGTCGGGGTAGTTCTCGTAAACCGCGCTATTGAATTGCTTGAGAAAATCGATCGCTTCGAGATTCTCCCTGCCACCGTAGCGATTGGGTATCCACTCGCCTTCGCGGCGCGCGTAATCCAGATAGAGCATCGAAGCCACAGCGTCCACGCGCAGCCCGTCAATATGATACTTGTCGAGCCAAAAAAGCGCGTTGCTGATCAGAAAACTTCTCACTTCGTGCCGGCCGTAATTGAAAATAGAACTTTTCCACTCCGGGTGATAACCCTGGCGTGAGTCGGCATGTTCGAAAAGATGCGTACCGTCGAAATAGGCCAAACCATGCTCGTCGGCGGGAAAATGCGACGGCACCCAGTCGAGAATTACGCCGTAGCCGTTTTGATGGAGTGTGGCGATCAGGAACATCAGATCCTGGGGCGTACCATAATTTCCCGATGGCGCGAAATATCCGGTGATCTGATAGCCCCACGAGCCGAAAAACGGGTGATCCATGATCGGCAGAAACTCGACATGGGTAAATCCGGTCTGGCCGAGATAGTCCACCAGCAATGGCGCGATCTCGCGGTAGGACAGGGAGCGATTCCCTTCCTCCGGCACGCGCCGCCAGGATCCAAGGTGCATTTCGTAGGTGGACATCGGTTTGTTCAAGGCGTTGCGCTCACGCCGTTCCGCCATCCAGCCGTGATCGCCCCAGGAGTAATCCAGATCCCAAACAATAGATGCGGTTTTCGGCGGGATCTCGTTGAAAATAGAGAACGGGTCGGCCTTATCGGCGCGATAGCCGCCAAAACGAGAGCGAACAAAATACTTATAAAGCGTTCCTTTGCCGATACCCGGAACAAACCCTTCCCAAATACCGGAGTGCGCCCGGCGCGCAAGCGGTTGGCTCTCCTTGTTCCAATCATTGAAACTGCCGGTAACAAAAACAGCTTCTGCATTGGGCGCCCAGACCGCAAAATAAGTTCCCTCGGAGCCGCCGACTCTGGATCGATGCGCGCCCAATTTTTCATAGAGCCGCGCATGCGTGCCTTCGTTAAATAAGTGGAGGTCATCGTCGGTAATGAGGCTCTTCCCGCGCGCCCCCTGCCACGACATCACCCCTGCCGGTCCGCCGTCACGGGACTCGGCCGCGGTTTTCTGGTCACTACGCATCATCTTATTAACTCTCCCTGAGCCTCGTGCGCGCAGATCGCGCACCTCCTCTATAATACTATAATAGTCAATATTCGCCCTAAGAGAATACCCGGACAATCAAATTGCCACGGTGCCTGGCACGAGGAAGATCGCCCTGCGCTTCCGCGCGAGTCTCAAACGCGTCGGCATCGCCCTCGGTGGCGGTGATCGACACCGTAATTAATGATTTTGCGGCGTGGCGCTTGGTGAAATTTCCCGGCGCGCGGCCTCGCCGGCGGAAGGCGGAATCAAAGGAAGGCGGACCTCGAACCTCGTCCCATGACCCACCCGGCTCTGGACCTCGATTTTTCCGCCATGCGCCTTGACGATACGATCGCAGATCGGCAGGCCGAGACCCAGACCGCGTCTTTTTTTGGAGGTAAAAAAGGGTTGAAAAATTCTCGGCAGGACCTCCGCGTCGATGCCAAGACCGGTATCGGAGACGGTAACAACGATTTCTGCCGAATCGAGTGCCGCGCCGACAGCAAGCATACCGCCTTTCGGCATGGCATCCACCGCATTCAAACTCAAGTTAAGCAATACCTGCTGCAGTTGTTGCGGGTCGGCGTACATTTGCGGTAGTCCATGGCCGACTTCAGTGGCGGTTTCAACCCGGTTTTTAGCCGCATGGGGCTGCACTAAGTTCATGGTTCGATGGATGATTTGCTCCACATCCGTGAGAACGAAATCAGCGCTTTTGGGACGACCAAACTCGAGCAATTCTTGCACCAGATTCTCGCATCGCTTCGCTTCCTCCGCGATGATCTGTACGCGATGATAATTCGGGTCGTCCGGATCTATACTTTCGAGAAGGCCCTGGGCAAAGCCCAAAATAATCCCAAGCGGGTTGTTGAACTCATGCGCCATGGACGCAGTGAGCTCTCCCACCGCGACCAGACGTCCTGAAGCTAACAGCTGCTGCTCGAGTTCCTGTGCCTGGGTGCGCAAGTGTTCCTCGCTTTGACGAAGCGCGGCCTCGGCGCGCATGCGCTCGGCGAATTGACCGATTTCGCCGCCGATCACCCGAGCCGTCTTCATCACATCGTTATCCGGCGCCCGCGTGGCCGCGCTGAGGAGTTCGATCACGCCCAATATCTCGTTGCGCAGCTTTATTGGAAATGCGAAAGCCGCACGGACATTGTTCTCGGAAAGCTGCGATGTCTTCGCTTCTTTGACAAGGTCGGGAATCCAAACCGGCTCTTCGCTCTGCCACACCTGACCCGGCAGTCCCGTCCCACGGGTTATCGCAGGCCGGTCTTGGCAAGCAGAAAATTGCTTCGACGGGTCATGCCAGGTTCGAAGGCACTCGAGCAATTGGCTCTTTTTGTCCACCATCCAGAATGCTCCGGCGTCCCAATCCAGGCCGGATACGATGATTTCGAGGATTTTTTCCCAGGCCGTTTCCGGCGATTCCGATTCGGCCAGCGCGAGCGTCACTTGATGTTCGGTAGCAAGGCGCCTGGCGGCTTGCTTACGTTGGGTAATGTCGCGGTTGCATTCCAAGATAATATAGTTACCGGACCGGTCATCGATCAACTTGAAGCGACTCTCGACATCGATGCGCCGCCCATGCTTGGTCTTTTGTCTTAGTTCACCGCTCCATTGACCCGCCTCAAGCAACGATGCTCCGAAATGATCCCAGCCCTTGGGGAATTCGGTCGCCAACAATTGATGACTCAAAGCGCCGATCGCCTCTTCTTGCGAATAACCGTAGAGCTGCTCCGCGCCCCTATTCCAATAAATAATACGGCCGTCCAGCTGGCGCGCAAAAATTCCCTCGTTGGCCACATTCAAAAGATCGGCTTGCCGGCGCAGATTTTCTTCCTGTTTACGCAGCGCCGCCTCGACGCGATCCCGTTGCTCTTCCCGCTCGTGCAGCAGTTGAGCGGCTCGCTCCATTTCGTTCAATAGGGTGTCGAGTTCGGCGATCGGCGAATTTGCCGGAAAGTTCACCGTTTGACCGCGGCCGAGATCGTGCGCCGCGACCGACAACTCTTTGAGCGACTTGGAAGCCCGACGGGCAAACACCAAAGCAACGCCGAGGCCGATGAAAAGCAGGGTGAGACCCCCTCCTCCCACGGTCGCAAGCGAACGATAGAGGATCGCGTCCACCTCGGAGCTCGGCACGGTCAAAGCGAAAAACCAGCCGGTGAGCGGCGAGCGGCTAATGACCGAATAGACCGAAATGCCTCCACTGGTGATTCCGTGCAGGAATTGTTCGTCGGCTAAAACATTGGTCTGCTTTAGCGGCGGCCCGACCGGAGTCCCGACAAATTTATTGGCATCGCGCGATTGGGCTATGATAATTTGCTTGGAGTCATATACGGTACCGACCCAATCTTTTGGAATTTCCTGCCGCGCCAATATTTCAGTGAATATTCTCGGTTCGATGACCGCGCTTAAAATGTAAACGATCGTATCCTCGCGCACCACTGGAACGTGAATACTGATCCCGCGATCCGGGGTATCCAAACCCTCGAAATTGCTGATCACGGGTAATCTACTTCGCTTAACGCCGTCAAGGCTCTCCCGGCTGATATTTATGACTTCGGTGGCGAACGGTTTGGCGATATGGGCAAGCCTCTTGCCTTGCGGATCAAATAGGGTGAGGCTCTTCCAGTTATCTTGGGTGTCTAGAAACCGCTTGGCCGACGTCCTGAAATCGCTCAACGCGCCCACATCCAGCGGCTCAGATTTGGCAAGCGCTTCAAGATTAGTGAGTGAAAATCTGACCTCTTGGTCGATAGCGAGGGCCAAGGCCCGCGCCGTGCCTTCCAATCCCTTTCGACGATTCGCCTGTTCCTGCCGAGCGAAGAGAACCATCATGAATATTGAAAACAGCAGCAGCGGTCCGAGCGCGCTGAAAATCAGGCGGATGAGATATGCATTGAGCGCTACAGGACGACGGGGAAAATGAAGGGTGAACTCCGACAAAGAAAAACTCCTGGCGCCAGATCGGCGAGAACGCTGCAACACTCTACCCAATATCGCGCCCATGCTATTCCAGCCGCCTCAATTTTACGAACTCAAATTATCGACGACGGTATCCCGTCCCCAATATCGCTAAATGATCGAGCTTAACGCCTTAGCCAATTCTTGCAGATCGACGGGCTTGGTCAAGTATCGAACCGCACCCCTATCGAACGCCTGCCGAATCGAATGAACCGTCGGGTAGGCTGTCATCATGAATACGTTGAGTTTAGGTAGGCGCGCGATCAATTCATCCAAAAGCGCGAGACCGTCGCCGATTCCCAATCTGAGATCAAGCAGAGCGATGTCGAATGATCGTACATCGATCAAATCCAAAGCGCGATCGGCACTTGACGCAGTGGCGACCTCGTAGCCGCGTTGGGTAAGAAACCAGTGAAGCAGGGTTAAGAAATTCTCTTCATCGTCGACTACTAGTATGGAAGTTTGAGAGGATTGGCCTGCGACAGTTTTTTCTAACTGAGTTGCATGGCTAGAGCCGCCCGCTTTGGAATCCTTGTTTTCCATGCCTCACAAAAACCTTGGCATTGATCGCATGGCGTTGTTACCACCAGGCGCGACGCCGGTTCACCCGCAAGCCTTAGCACGAGGAGTGATTGCTCTCCAGGGTTCGCGATTTCCTTACTAGAAGCTGAGTAACCTCCGGAAAGTTTTTTGGCACTTCCCATAACAAGTCACTGTCGCGAGCTTTGCGCAAACTTCATGCCAGAGCCTGCGGGCTCTGGCATGCTAATATTAAAAGGATGATTTCAATGCGCCGGTAAGCGCAATCGAATTTGTAGGCAGTTTTTCTAATAGACTGGAAGTGATTAACCTCCAGCCGTGACTCAACCGCCTACTAAAATCGTCTGAAGTATGAGTGGGGAAATGTACACTAAACAAGCGGTCAAAATAGCCGGTGGTTGAGGTCCGGTGAAATAAAGCAAGGAGTCGTTTCGGCGCGCACGCCGGCGAAACGAGGGGCAGAGACGAGACACTGATATTTTAGGTGTGCTTCTTA